>LFTS01000197.1 GCA_001513435.1 Gammaproteobacteria bacterium DTU040 | reverse complement strand
ATTTCATTTTGCCCACATCTAAAATGGTTAATAATGTTTATTATTTGTTTTTAGCAGTGCCAGCGTTGATTTATTTTTTTTATACAAGGTTGGCTTTTTTAAAGCCTAGTCTTGGTAGTGTCTTATGGTTTGCCTTTTTTATTATAGTGGCATTCAGTGGATTCGTTAACTCATCATCCGCGCAATTTTTCAAACATATTTTATATGTAATGATCTTTGTGTTGGTTTGTATATATTTGGTTAAAAAACCTTTTTTATTTTCTGAGAAGTTATTTATAACCTCATTTTGGTTGGTATCTGTCTACGTTTTATTTTCAGCAATATATTATTGGATAGCTGGAGAGTATGAATTTGGTGAACGGGTATTGTGGTTGCCAGCTCGAATGACCGGTCCAATATATACAAGCATGGTTATTAGCGCTCTCTTCTCACTGTGCTTACCTATCTGGGTTAATAATAAACGTTTTGTAGAGTTTTTTTGTGCATTAGCAGTATGTTTGTTTAATATAATGTTTGTTGTGCAAAGTAGAAGCGGGCTGGTATCTCTTATACTGGTTGCTGCTATTTATACTGCATATGTTTTCTATAAAGCATATGGTACAAAAAGAAGTTTTATTATTTTTGCGTTACTACTTCTAAGCGTGCTTGTTTTTTCTTTTTTTGTTGAAAATATTCCAGTTGTAAATAATCTTGTAGCTAGGGCCGATTCAGGTAGGTTTGAGCTTTGGACTAAACTCTTGGAGGATCTTGGTAGTTGTAGCGCTGTCTTTGGCTGTGGTACAGACTTTGAAAGCGCAGCTACCATTTTCGGTTCTGCACCGATACTACACCCACATAATGTCTTCTTATCTTTATTACTATATACAGGGGTTTTATCACTGATTATTTTTTTAGTTATATGTGCTTATAGTTTGTATTTATCGTTTAAGCACAAGAACTATTGGGGCTTGTTTTTACTATCGTCAATGATAGGACTTAATTTTGATGGCAGTCACTTAATTGGCAATCCTGATGAGTTATGGATGCTATTAATCTTACCAATTGTGATGATTATGAATAGATCACAATCGCTGACGAGTGAATAGTAAATGCTTTTTAGCGTAAGGATGCGCGCGCAGTAGTAAAACCCTAGGTTAAAAAGATTTTGCTAGCCACTCTTGATCCCGCCCATCCTTAACCATATGCACCAAGTTCCTCTTTCTCTGCCACTGACTCAGTGGCCGACGGAAGATCTTCATATCTGAAATATCAATCAACCCAATCTCACCCTCAGGCGTAAGCACCACATTGCCTAAATGAAACGAGCGAAAGTACACGCCTAAGTCTTGAATGTGCTCGACAAATTTTAAAAAGCGCTCACGAAGGTCGGCAGGGTACTCAAGGTCACCGCGATACAGGTCACGCAAGGTTGTGCCAGGTAGCGGATAATAATGCACAGCGTCACGTTCTATGCTGGGGATGCGGTAGACCTGTATGATTTTTGGGCAGGGAATACCTAGCTCTTCTAGCTTCTTGGCGTTGTTGGCAAAGCGCTGTGCGTAGGGCCAGATAGCGGCTGAGGTAATTAAGCGCTTGCGGCGGAACAGTTTTAGAAAAGTGCCGTCTTGCAGGATGATTACTTTGTCGCCAAAGCCGTCTTGTTCTATGACTTTGCCTTGGTGGCGCAGGGCGAGGTAGTCTTCGTGATTTAGCAGTTGCATAGTTTTTCCATTGTCTGAGCCGCGCAGTTTACCTTAAATCATTCATCACGGCATCAGTACGAGTGCTCATGTTGCTTAGTTTGCGCTCAATAAATTGCCTGCCCTTGTAGTGCCTGCTTGCTATACTGTGCGGCATTCTTTTGCTTAGAAACCTCTGAATAACTACCTGCGTAGCTGCCACTGCGTTAAAAACGTACTCAAAATGCTCATTTACACATGTAAACTGCGCTTTTTCGTACGTTTTCGCCTTGTGTTAGCGTCCTCGGTAACGTTATTCAGAGGCTCCCTTACACATCAAGGCGTATTGCTCTATATGTTTAGTTTTTTTCGTAGTTGGCGTGAACGCGGTTGGTCTTCTATTTCTGCTGAGGATTACAGTGCAGCTTGGCATCGTTGGGGCGGCAGCGTGGCTACGCACCCTGAGTTTATCTCGCGCCTGTCTGAGCTTTCCTCCATACCTGTTGCTTACTTGGGTTGGCTAGTGGATGGTGAGTTGCAAGCGGCTATTGCGGTGTGGGGGCGTCATCTGGCCTTATCTAAGTCAGGTCTAAAACAGCACAACAAAAGACGGTTTTTCGATCTGGGTAATGCCGAGGTGATTATTCCGCAGGCTGCTGGCTCTCAGGTCAGTGTGCGGCACCAAGTGCGTTACGTATCGGAGCTTAATCACGGCCGAATCAGCACGCTTAAACAGCAGCAAGAAGGTTTGGCTTTGGCGCGAAAACCAGAAGATTACAGCAAGAAATTTCGTTACAACCAGCGTCGTGAATTGCGTTTACTGGAAGAGCAGGGCGGTAAGATTTTACCTTTTACTGAGTTATCGAGTGCTGAGCAAGCAGCAATGTATATTGACTTGTTTGAAAAGCGTTGGGATTTTGCCGCGCCGGGTAAGGAGCATTTAGCTGAGGTGCTGGAGCAGTTGCGTCCTTTTGTAACGGGTTCTTTTATTTGTATCGATGAGCTGCCAGCGGCCGCACAAATTCTTTACCGGGTGGAATCGCCTGAGTGGATTAGTGTTGAATATATCAATGGCGGAGTGGATCCGCAGTTTAATGCGCACAGTCCAGGCAGCGTATTGAGCTTTGTAAATACCCAAGCTGAGTGGGCGTATGCACGGGAGCAGAATAAACCGTTGCGTTACTCGTTTGGACGCGCTGATCGCGAATACAAAGACCGCTGGTGCAACACAGTCCCCGTCTATGAGGTGCGCTAATGCAGAGCTCTTAGCAGCCGGTATTTCTTAAACAGTTCTCCCGCTGCTACCCTGCATCCTTTATCTCCGCTATTGATTTCATTTTTCTTATCGAGCCTGCCGAGAAGGTAATCGCTGTTATTTTTGTGTAATAGCGCTGTATATGTTGCTTTTTTTATATAAAGCAACGAAGATGTTGCTTGATCTAATCAAAAGCAACCTATGTATTTGCCATGCCTTCACTATTAGAACAAATTAAAGCGCGCCGCTTGGCGCTGGGTCTGCGCCAAAGTGATATGCAAGAGCGCACCGCTATGCTGCGACAGCAATATCAGCGCTTGGAGTCGCAGGGCAATCCGCGTTTAAGCAGTCTTGAGCAGGTGGCAACTGGGTTAAATGCTGACTTAATGCTCATACCTCGTGAAAAAAAATATGCTGTTTTAGCCCTGTTACAAGATGACGGTAGCCCCGAAAAGCAGCCTTATGAAGATATTTGGCAGGGTATCTTGGGTGATTTAGATGACGACGATTAGCGTGCTTAAAGTAACGCTCCACGGGCAGCTAGTGGGGCACTTGGTGGGTGAGAAAGGCGGGCGCAACACACTGATTTTTCATAGTGTTTTCCAGCAAGACTCAGATAAGCCAACACTCACCTTGGCGGCTCACCCACGTTTTCCAAAAGCAGATGTTTTTTTTAGCACGCCATGGAAAACTCAGTTTGTTTTGCCTCCCGTATTGTCGAATTTGCTACCCGAGGGGGCTTTAAGGGAGCTGTTGTTGCAGCGCTTGCAAATACATACAGGTCACGAATTCGAGCTGTTAGCTCATTTGGGTGGTGATTTACCCGGCGCTTTAGTGGTCCAGCCAGTGTTGCCAGAAGAGGTGCCGCAAGAAGTGTTGGCGCTGAATAAAAAAGCGGTTGTGATAGCGCCTGAAGCCACTTTGCCGAATAACAAGTTTTCGTTAGCCGGTGTGCAAATGAAATGGTCATTGCAAAGGCAGGGCGATCGTTTCACCTTGCCTGGCAAAGGAGCGTTTGGCGATTGGATTATCAAAACGCCTTCTTTTCATCATGCGGGCGTACCTGTTAACGAATACACCGCTATGCGGCTCGCCCAGCTTGTGGGTGTGGAAACTCCGGAAATATGCCTAGTAGAGCTGAGCCATATTGAGGGCTTACCACCCATAAAACTGCCAGATGAGCCTTTTGCCTTTGCTATTAAGCGCTTCGATAGAGTGGCTGGGCAGCGCGTACATACTGAAGATTTTGCCCAAGTGCTGTTGATGCAGCCGCGGGATAAGTACCAAGCAGCTAACTATGAGCAAATGGGTCGATTGCTATATGAGTTTTCAGGTAATGGATTAGCTGATGTGCAGCAGTTTGCTAAACGTTTACTGGTGAACATTTTGCTAGCCAATGGTGATGCCCATCTTAAAAACTGGAGTCTCATCTATCCTGACCAAAAAACACCACGTCTTGCGCCTGCTTATGATCTAGTGACTACAAAAGTTTATATTCCCGGTGAAAAAGGGGCCGCGCTTAATATGGTTAAAACTAAAGCGTGGGAGAGCTTATCGTTGGCCCATTTTGAGCGTTGGAGTCGTAGAGTCGGGGTTTCTTGGCCCGTGGTACAGAAGCAGCTTGGACAATCTATGGAGATGGCGCGTGAATTTTGGCCGCGGGCCCTTGATGAGCTGCCTATGCACAGCACACATAAGGCACAATTAAAACAGCATTGGGCGAGCTTGCATTTGGATTTTAGAATACAGTCCTAGCAGTGCATGTACGGCTCCGCTCGTGTCATAACTGTTTGTTATACTGCCGTGCCACATCCACCATCTACGAGGTACGTTAATGTACAACCGTAAGCAGCAGCTTCTTAAACAGCATCGTCGGCAAAAGCGCATCAGTATGTTGGTCATTGTTGCGCTTGTGTTGTTATTGACCCTTTTTGTGAAGTGGTGGTTGCTGCCGGTTGGGTTATTGGTGGCTTGGTTGATTCATGAAGCTTGGTTTGCGGACCATTTGTTTTATGCTCCGAGCGAGGATTATCGTTATCGGTTTCCTGAAAGCGCGCCAAGTTGGCAGCTAGAGCTTGCTCATGGCTGGCTTAAACTGCCTGATAATGCTGAAATCACGCCAGAAAGCACGCTTATCCTCGAAATTCAGCTTAAAACTGGGATTCTGGGGCGTTTGCTTGATCCGCTGGTGCATGTGGGTGATGACCAGCAGGTGTTTGAGCGTGGCGCGCAAGGTGTGCGTTACCTAAATTTAACCGGCCAAGCGCAGGAGCTACAAGAGCAAGGGCTGCACATCAAGGGCGAGTATTGTCAGCTTGCCAGCAGCGCAAAACTCGTTGCGTTTAATGTGCCTAATCCAGCAGCGCAGCGCCTGATGATTCTGGCGCCTCATGCCGATGATGCAGAATTAGCAGCCTTTGGCTTATACAGTCAGGCGAGCGAGGTCAGTATCGTCACCCTCACTCAGGGCGAAATTGAAGCTGAGCATTACCAGCGCTTGGGTATAAGCAGTGAACAAGCCGCGCAGCTAAAGGGTCGACTTAGAGCCTGGGATAGTATGGCGATTCCACTTTGGGGCGGTGTAACGCAGAGTCATTGTGTGCAACT
>LFTS01000310.1 GCA_001513435.1 Gammaproteobacteria bacterium DTU040 | reverse complement strand
AATTATGGCTGTGTTTGAAGATATTAACCGCCACGGCACCACCGTAATGATAGCCAGTCATGACTTGGCACTGATTGCCCGCATGCGTCAGCGTATGCTTACGTTGCAGCGTGGTCGATTGATTGGCGATGGGGAGTCGGGCTTATGAGTAAGCGCATTACACCCGATCAGCCAGGCAAGCGTATTGGCGCAGCAGAGCGGGCAAAAATAGACGGTCCACCCGTAGAAAACACGGCAGTGCTGGCCCAGCTTAAAGCTTGGGTGATCAGCCATAAATTTAGCTGTATGGACAGTCTTAAGCGCTTGTTACGCCAGCCCTTTGGCAGTTTTTTTACCTGCTTGGTAATTGCGGTAGCGTTGAGTTTGCCCATGGGTTTAACTCTGCTGCTAAAAAACCTCAATGAACTTGGTGGTACATGGCAACAAGCCGCGCAAATATCTGTTTTTTTAGATTTAAAAGCAACACCTGCGGAAGGTCAGTCACTACAAAAGCGCCTTTTAAAGCACCCCAGTGTGGCGCAGGTGGAATGGATTAGCCAAGAGCAGGCGCTCAAGGATTTTCAGTCGTTTTCTGGCTTAGGTCAGGCGCTGCAGGATTTACCGCAAAACCCATTGCCTAGTAGTTTGCTGGTGACACCTAAACAGGTAGAGAAAGCCGAGCTCAATCGTTTGGCAGAAGAAATTAAAGGGTTGCCGAAAGTACAGCAAGTGCAGTTGGATATTCTTTGGGTTGAGCGCTTGGTNNTTTATTTTTGCGCTAACGGTTATGCTCATAGCCGCACTGTTGCTGGTGGTGGGTAATACCATCAGGCTGCATATCGAAAACCGTCGTATTGAGATTGAAGTCACTAAGCTTGTGGGCGGCACAGATAGCTATGTGCGGCGGCCTTTTCTTTATATGGGCGTGCTCTATGGTTTGGGCGGTGGTGTACTGGCTTGGTTGATGCTGCTGTGGGGTTTGAGCTGGCTCAATGAGTCCGTGGTGCAGTTGGCAGAGTTGTATGGCAGCGACTTCAGCTTGGCAGGCGTACCGATAGAAGATGGATTTTCTCTGTTATTTGGTGCATTATTACTCGGTTATTTTGCTGCTTGGCTAGCAGTGGCCAAACACTTACGCGAATTATTACCATCATAGTTGTTAAGGCTAAGCAGTTGTTTAGCTGGCTGAAAGTGAACTTATCCACAGCTTTACAGTCCTATGTTTAGTTACCCGCAAGACTGTAACAAGGGGGAGATTTCAATGACTACAACCGCATTGCAAACAGTACAGCTGTTAAATGCAGGCGCCAACTTGCAAACCTATGTGCACTCGGTAAACAGCATTCCTTTGCTGACACCCGAACAAGAGCGCGAGTTAGGCGAGCGACTTTATTATGAGCAAGATGTAGATGCAGCCCGCCAATTGGTGATGGCGCATTTACGCTTTGTTGTGCACATAGCCCGTAGTTATTCCGGTTATGGCTTAGCCCAAGCTGACCTTATTCAAGAAGGTAATGTGGGCTTGATGAAGGCTGTAAAACGTTTTAATCCTGAAAAAGGCGTACGTCTGGTTTCATTCGCTGTGCACTGGATTAAAGCGGAAATTCATGAGTTCGTATTACGCAACTGGCGGATTGTTAAAATCGCAACGACTAAGGCACAGCGTAAGTTGTTCTTTAATCTGCGTAGCCAAAAGAAAAAGCTCAATTGGTTAAACCAAAGTGAAGCCCAAGCAGTAGCGGATACTTTGGGTGTTGAAGTGCGTGAAGTGCATGAAATGGAAAGTCGTTTGACTGGCTGTGATATGACCTTTGATCCGCTTGATGCAGATGACGATGACAGCAGCTACGTAGCACCCGCCAATTACCTAGAAGACGTTAGCTATGATCCCGCTTTACGTTATGAAAAAGAGCATACGGCAGAAAGCGAAAGCAGCAACCTGTATTCTGCTTTGAAACTGTTGGATGAGCGTAGCCGAGATATTTTGCAGCAGCGTTGGTTAAGTGATGAAAAGGTAACCTTGCATCAATTGGCTGAAAAATATGGCGTATCCGCTGAACGTATTCGTCAATTAGAAAAAAATGCGATGAACAAAATTAAAGGCACTATGCAAGCCTAGCTAGCATCAGCTTGGTGTGTATAAAAAGGCGACTGCGAAGGTCGCCTTTTTTGTGGTCTGCAGTTACTCAGCCGCTAGAAGCATTAGTCGGTTTGTCGGCTAGGTATTGAAGCATGGGTGGCGACATAGCACAGCACTAAGGCAGTGCTGCTGAAACCGAGTAAGCTTAGTGGCAGCGTGTAGAGCGTGGTTGGGGCAAGGTTGATGATAGAGCCCAGCACACCCGCCAGTAAAAACTGCATAACACCCATTAACGATGAAGCGATGCCGGCAAAGTCGCGCGCATAACCCATGGTTACAGCGGTTAAATTGCCAGTTATCATGCCGAGCATGGATAAGCATAAACCCAATAAAACCGCATAACTCCATGCCTGTGCCGCGTTAAATAAGACCAGCACCGTCAGTAGACTGGCAAGGCTAATAAAACCGATTAAGCCTAAAAATAATACATAAAGAGGTTTGCGTCGTCTTAATAGGCGCAGATTGATTTGGCTGCTAACGATCATGCCGCAGGCACTGGCGCCAAAAATCAAACTGTAATGCGCCGGTGATAAGCCAAAGTGCTCAATAAACACAAAGGGTGAATTGCTGATATAGGTGAACAAGCCACCAACAAGAAAGCCTGAAGCTAAGGTGTAAAGCAAATAACGCGGATGGCTGAGTAACTTAAAATAATTACTGCTGATATTGCGGGCGGAAATAGGAATGCGTTTTTCTGGTGCCAGTGTTTCCGGCAGCAGCTTCAGACTGAACAGCCCAGCGACAACGCCTGCAGCGACTAAAACCCAGAAAATCAGCTGCCAAGGACCCAGAAATAACACTACGCTGCCGATAATCGGTGCGGTAATGGGGGCGATCATCATCACCTGCATCAGCATAGAAAATGCACGGGCTGCGTCAGGCACATCGCAGGTGTCGGCGATGATAGCCCTAGGTGTAACTGAACCTGCAGCCGCACCTAATGCTTGAATAAAACGCGCAACTAATAGCATCTCAAAACTGTGCGCTAGTGCTGCCAATAGTGAACCAAGGGTAAACAGGCTAATGCCCACGAGCATGGGCTTGCGCCGACCGTATCGATCCAACAGCGGCCCATACAGCCCTTGGCCTACAGCTAGCCCGAGCAAGAAAATGGTTATGGTTTGCTGAACCTGCCCGGCACTGATATTGAGATCGATACCTATGACCGGAAATGCCGGCAAATACATATCAATGGCGGCGGCCACTAAGGCGTTAAGAGAAGCCAGTAAAACAATAAGTTTTAGGCTGATGGTGGTGGTCGTTGGTTTCATAAAATAAGTTAGCTTGCTAGCAAATTAGATTAACACAAAAACCCGTCAGGCAAATGCTGATTAACGAACATTCTGTGGTACAGAGTGGGGTGCAGCGCGCAAAGAAGATCGGTTGTTAATGACAATAAAAAACGGCATAAAGCGTAGCGGATAAAGCTAATTAGCCCTTACTTAACATCGCACGAATATCCGCTAGAGCGCTGGCAGCTCGCGCTTGTTTCACTTCTTTGGGGGCTTCGTCTAGTCCTTCCCAAATTAAATCTTCCTTGGGCAGTTCATCTAAAAAACGGCTGGGGGTACAATCGATTACCTCGCCATATTGTTTGCGCTTATTGGCATAGGTTAGGGTGAGCTTTTCACGAGCGCGAGTAATTCCTACATAGGCCAAACGTCGTTCTTCCTCAACGGTATCGGCTTCAATGCTGGAGCGGTGGGGCAAGATTTCTTCCTCAACACCCATGATATAAACGCTGGGGAATTCCAAACCTTTAGATGCATGCAGGGTCATCATCTGTACGCCGTCTGCGCCCTCCGCCTCTTCCTCTTGTCGTTCAAGCATGTCGCGCAAGACCAGTTTGGCGATGGCATCCTCAATGGTCAGCTCACCGTCTTCGTCACGTTCGAGGGTGTTTTTTAGCGCTTCAATCAGAAACTGCACATTTGCCATGCGGTATTCGGCGGCTTTTTCGCTGGAGCTGTTTTGGCGGATCCAGTTGTTATAATCGATATCCAGCAGCATTTCTTGCAATGCAGCAATAGGGTCGTCACCGAAACAGCGCTGGCGCAGCTTATCCATATAATGCTTAAATCGTGCTAAACGCTCAGTGAAACGGCTGCTGAGGTGCTCGCTTAAACCCAGCTCGGCACTGGCTTCATATAACGAAAGCTCGCGCTGTGTAGCGTAGACGCTGAGTTTTTCCAGTGTGGTGGAACCAATCTCACGGCGCGGCACGTTAATCACTCGTAAATAGGCATTGTCGTCATCTGGATTCACCAGCAACCGCAAATAAGCCATTAGGTCTTTGACTTCCTGACGGCTGAAAAAACTGGTGCCGCCGCTTAACCGGTAAGGCACTTTGTGCACCTGCAGTTTGAGCTCCATCAGCTTGGCTTGGTAGTTACCCCGGTAGAGAATGGCGAAATCACTGTACGGGCGATCGGTGCGAATGTGCTCTGTGAGGATTTCCAGCGCTATGCGCTCGGCTTCGGCATCTTCGTTGCGGCAACGCAGCACACGGATTTCATCACCAAAACCCATGTCGCTCCACAGCTGCTTGCTAAAGGCATGCGGGTTGTTGGCAATCAGAGTGTTGGCGCACTTGAGAATGCGGCCAGTGGAGCGGTAGTTTTGCTCCAGCATGACCACTTTTAACGAAGGGAAATCGGTTTTAAGCAGCTCAAGGTTTTCCGGGCGCGCGCCACGCCAAGCATAAATCGACTGGTCATCATCACCCACCACGGTAAATTGTGCACGTTCTTTAACCAGCAGTTTAACCAGCAAGTATTGGCTGGCGTTGGTGTCTTGGTACTCATCGACCAGCATGTAGCGGATGCGATTGCGCCATTTTTCCAGCACATCCGGATTGTCTTGTAGCAATTTGACGGGCTGTAAAATAAGGTCGTCAAAATCCACCGCGTTATAGGCTTTAAGCGTGCGTTGGTAGTGGATGTAGACCACGGCGGCGGTTTGTTCTTTGGGAGTGCGTGCCTGTTCTAAGGCTTGCTCGGGCATAATCAGGTCGTTCTTCCAGCTGCCAATCAGCTGCCTGATTTCATCCACACCGTCATCGCCGGCGTATTCTTTTTGCATGATCTCGGTGAGCAGATTTTTCGTGTCGACATCATCGAAAATTGAAAAACCGGCTTTGTAGCCCAGCAGTTTGTGTTCGCGGCGAATAATATTCAGCCCGAGGTTGTGGAAGGTAGAGACGGTTAAGCCGTGTTTTTCTGCACCGCGCAACAGTGAACCGACCCGCTCTTTCATTTCGCGCGCGGCTTTGTTGGTAAAGGTCACCGCCACGATATGGCGTGCTTGAAAACCGCATTGCTGAATTAGGTAAGCAATTTTTCGGGTAATCACGCTGGTTTTACCAGAGCCAGCACCAGCCAATACCAGCAGCGGACCACTGATGTAACGAACAGCTTCTTGTTGGCGGGGATTGAGTTGGCTCATGATGTTAAGCAGCTACCTCTAGGAGAGTACCTTAGTCGAATTATAGTTAAACAATAAATAATCTAATATGCAGTAGAGCAAATAGTATAGATTTGAGCGCCAGCCCTTGATCGAGCAAATGCGAAACTAACTATATACGTTAACACTTCATAACAGTTATTTCTCTAGCCGTACACTACAGAGTTGTACTCATACGAAGGGTATTTTATGACTGATTTTAAAGACGAAAAAATCGTATTAAGCCGTCGAAGTTTTCTGGCTGCGGGTGCTGCGGTAACCGCTGCAGCGGGCACTGGCTTAAGCCTTAGCGCACCTGCGCAAGCAGCAATAAAAAGCAACGCGCACATAGTAGTAGTTGGCAGCGGTTTGGCCGGCTTAGGTATTGTCAACCGCCTGCGCAAGCAGCTGGATGGAGCAAAAATCACCCTTGTGGACGCGAAAAAAGTCCACCACTATCAGCCAGGTTTTACGCTGATTGCTACCGGCATTTGGCCTAAAGAGAAGGTTAGCGACACCAACCAAGAGCTCATACCAGCGGGTGTGGAATGGATTCAGGAAATGGCCAAAGAGTTCAAGCCAGACAGCAATCAGGTCATTACTGATTCTGGCAAAGTTCTAAAATATGATTTTTTGGTGGTCGCTACGGGTCTGCACCTTGATTACAACCAAATTGAAGGCATGGATGAAAAGCGCATTGGCAGCAAAGGGCTGACGTCTGTATATCACAGCCCAGAAATGGCAGAAGCCAGTTGGAAATCCATGGATGAGTTTCGCAAGAAGGGCGGTAAGGCGTTGATGACGCTGCCCGGAACACCGATTAAATGTGCTGGTGCGCCTTTAAAAATGACCTTTATGCTCGCCAACCGTATGGAACAGTCCGGCACCCTCGCCGATTCAGAGATTACCTTCCACTCAGCGGGTACGACAGTCTTCAGCGTACCGGTGATTAACCAGGAAGTGCTGGACCGCTGGCAGAAAATTGGTATTCCGGTCAATTTCCAAAGCAAGTTAGTGGGTATTGATATTGATGCACAGCGTGCCACCTTTGAGCTGGCTGACGGCTCTCGCGTTGAAGAAGACTATGACTTCATTCATGTGCCACCGCCGATGCGCGCGCCGGACTCCGTTAAAAATAGCCCACTGGCGTGGCAAGAAGGTCCTATGGCAGGTGGCGGCTGGCTTGAGGTGGATCCTGGCACTTTGCAGCACAAGCGTTACGCCAACGTATTTGGCGCAGGTGATATTAATGGCACCGGTAAAGGCAAAACTGCAGCGACTGTGAAAAAGAGCGTTCCTATTATCGTGGACAATCTGCTCAGCGTCATGCAGGGATTAGAGCCTAAGCAGATTTTTGATGGCTACACGTCTTGCCCACTGCTGGTGCGCGAAGGTGCTGCTTTGTTGGTCGAGTTTGATTACAAAAATAACCTGACTCCATCCTTACCCTTGGTGCAACCGCTGCAAGACAGCTATTTTGCGTGGTTGCTCAAGTACCGTTTATTCAAGCCCAGCTACATGGCTGTGGCTAAAGGCCGACTATAAGGGGATACGCATATGTATGAGATTTGGCTGATTATTAACACGTTTTACGAACTGGCCTTGATGAACCTTGGTTTGATCGTGGGTGTTTTTGTGGTGTGGGCCGGTTTAATGGTGGCCACGCAAATCAAAAAAACTCAGCCTTGGTGCACATCGATGAAACCGGCTTTGCTGGTTGCTGTGCTGGTGTGGGTGGTGAGCTTTATGCTCGTGCCCAGCATGACCAAGTCTTCCTTTGCCAACGTGACCTATATTTTAGACTATCTGGTCGTTGCGGGTGTTGCGGCAGCTATCGCCGGCTTAGTTGCGGTGTTTGTCGCGCCGCTGTATCTGCTGGTTAGACGCTAAGCGCTCTGAGTCAGCACTATAAAAAGCCCCTCTAATTAGAGGGGCTTTTTATTGCTAGACATTTTGGTTCGGAGTTTATTCTGTTACTCGCGCACCACATGTAGGAAGTGCATGTGCTGTTCGTATTGATTAAGGATATCCTCAATGACTTCTTCACGTGTCCAACCCATCACATCGTAGTCTTGTCCACCCTCTAACAAATGCACTTCGGCACGGAAGTATTTGCGCTCTTCACGCTCTTCATCGCCCTCATTACCTTGATTGATAAAGTCGGGCAGCACGTACGCACGCGGGCGCACGCAATAGAGAAAGTTAACTTCAGCATCGTGCTGTACTTCAAACTGTACGCGTTTATCCTCACCCTCAGCGCTACGCACTTCCACAGTAAAGCCTTGTTTGCGCAGTTCGTCGGCTACTTCATTACAAGCGGGGGTAACAACCTCATCGAGAAAGCGTTTAACGTGTGTACGACGTGGGAAGTTTACCATGCTACGTAAACGACGTTGCCAACTGCGCGGCGTAGCTCCTAAACGTGAGCCACCCCCAGACTGATAACGCAGTAACTCTTTTTTGGTGACATCCAGCTGCAAGGCTTTAATGAGTCCCCACATACTGGCTAAAAGCACCACAGAGAAAGGCAGTGCACTGGCGATCGTCACGGTTTGCAAAGCTTTTAAACCGCCGCTGATGAGCAAAGCAATAGCAACGATACCCACCGAGGAAGCCCAGAACACACGTTGCCATATAGGTGTGTTTAAGTTACCACCCGAGGCCAGCATATCAATGACCATCGAGCCGGAGTCTGCCGAGGTGACAAAGAATAGCATCACCATAGCCACGGCCACCAAGGACAGAATACTGCTGAGCGGGAAGTGCTCAAGGAAGTAAAACAGTGCCAAGGACGAATCGGCACTGACCACATCGGCGAGCCCAGTCATACCTTGATTTAGGATCATATCGATGGCGCTGTTACCAAATACAGTCATCCACGCCAAGGTAAAGCCCGTTGGTACTAACAATACACCGGTAATAAATTGGCGAATGGTGCGTCCACGGGAAATCCGCGCAATAAACATCCCGACAAAAGGCGACCAAGAAATCCACCAACCCCAATAAAACAGTGTCCAACCACCAATCCAGTCAGTTGGCTCATAGGCATAGAGGTTGAAGGTTTTATTAACGATTTCGGACAGGTAACTACCGGTATTTTGAATGTAGGATTTAAACAAAAACGCGGTAGGCCCAAACGTCAGTACCAACAACATGAGAATAACAGCTAAGACTAGCGTGGTTTCAGAGAGGCGGCGAATGCCTTTATCCAAACCGCTAACAACTGAGATAGTGGCTAAACTGGTGGCGACAATGATTAAAATCACCTGCACGGTGACATTCACAGGGATGTCGAATAGGTAATTAAAGCCACTGTTGATTTGCAGCACACCAAAACCAAGTGAGGTGGCAATGCCCAGTACGGTGCCGATAATGGCGAAAATATCAATTGCATGCCCAATCGGGCCGTAAATACGATCACCAATTAACGGGTAAAGCGCAGAGCGTAGGGTCAAGGGTAAGCCGTGACGGTAGCTAAAAAAAGCTAAAATCAACGCGACAATGGCGTAAATAGCCCAAGCATGCAGACCCCAGTGGAAGAAGGTCAGCTTCATGGCTTCTTTGGCGGCTTCTACGGTATTGGGATCACCAACCGGCGGGGTGAGAAAGTGCATGACCGGCTCGGCCACACCGAAGAACATCAAACCAATACCCATACCGGCGGCAAATAGCATCGAGAACCAACTGCTGTTGCTGTAATCCGGCTGGCTATGATCAGGTCCGAGTTTGATATCACCAAAACGGCTAACAGCCAGCACGGTAATACAAATCAAGATCAGTGCGACGGTGAGCACATAGAACCAGCTGACATTCTCCATAATCCAATCTTGGATAGCGCCGAAGAATGTTTGTGCAAAGTCAGGCGCGATACTGGCGAACAGTACCAGAGCAATAATGATTGCTGCAGAGGTATAAAATACAGGGGGGTTTATAGTCCCACTGCGTTGCGTGGGTGTGTGCATAATAACTCCTTTAAGTCAGAGCGAGCATTCTACAGTAATGGTTGAGCTCTGCAAAAAAGTCATGTGTTAAAACCAATCCCGCGGTATTACTGCATTAAACTCCAGCTAGGTTGCTTAACAGTTGTGATGCAATAAATAAATAAATGACCACACCCGTAGCATCGCAGACGGAGGTGATTAGGGGCGCGCTCGCGCTGGCTGGGTCAAAACCCATTTTGTTTAATACAAAGGGTAAGCTCATGCCGATGACACAACCAATCATGACGATAGTGACCATGCTCAATGCCAGCACCAAAGCAACCATCTCATCGCCCCTGATGTAACCTAGCACAGATACCGCCGCCGCCATGGTGCCACCTAAAGCAAGTGCTACCAAGGCCTCTCGTCCAAGTAGCACAAACCAGTCCTTCATCACGACCTCGCCGGTAGCTAGAGCACGCACCATCAGGGTGGCTGATTGTGAACCTGCGTTACCGCCACTATCGACCAGAAGGGGCAAGAAAAATACCAGTACTAGGTTGGCGGCAATAATGTCTTCAAAGTGAGCAATGCCTGCACCGGAAAACAAGTTACCAAAGACTAACAACACCAACCAGAATACGCGTTTACGATAAAGCAAGCTGATACTGGCTTGTTTCATATTACCTAGAGACGTAGTTACACCAGCAGATTTGTGGAAGTCATCGGTGGCTTCTTCGCTAGCAACGTCCATCGCGTCATCGTGGGTGACGATACCGACCAAGTGTCCGTTATTGTCGGTAATAGGTAGCGCAATTAAGTCATAGCGCGCGATACGCTTAGCAATATTTTCTTGGTTATCATCCACGTGACCGCTGACCAAATCGCTAATCATTAAGTCCTTAATCAGCTTGGCGGGATGTGCCAAAATCAAATCACGCAGCGAAACTACGCCAATCAAAGTGCGCTCTTCGTCAGTCACATAAGCGTGATAAATGGTTTCCGCATCTGGAGCTTCAAGCCGTAGTGCGTTAATAGCTTCAGCGGCGGTCATGTCCTGTTTGAGCATGGCATAGTCGGACGTCATCAGTGCGCCGGCTGTGCCTTCTTGGTAGGCAGAAAGTTTGCGGATATTTTCACGCTCTGCGTGCGCCAAAACAGGGAACAGAGCGTCGCGCTGTTCTTGGTCTAAGCGCTTAAACATGTCAGTACGCTCGTCAGCGGGCATTTCACCCACCAGCTTTGCCAGAATAGCGCGTGGAAAATGACGCGAAAGAATGACCTGCTGTTCGGGGTCCAAATAACTAAAAATTTCTGCTCGCTTTGGTAGACGCTCCAGCAAACGCCACACCAAACTCGCTTCAACTAATTCTATAGCATCGGCAATATCCACCGGACGCAAACCTTTAAGCAGCTCAAGCGCGCTGTCGAATTGGTTGTCTTGGATAGACTCGCTGATGACCAGCGCAATATCTTCGTGGGTGATGCTCATACTGTGTCTCCAGGCTTAGCTGTAACTACCTAGAAACGAACATTAAAGGGGGACAAATGTCGTCAATACGAGGTGGTCAGCAAAGCCGCTGATAATCTAGGTGGGATTGCCCGAAAAATGTTGGGCATAAACAAAAACTTTCCATAAAGGCCTTAAATAGAGTATTAAGGAGCCTCTGAATAACTCTCCACTTTTTGCGATAATAGCCGCGTCGTCCATTTTTTAGC
>LFTS01000019.1 GCA_001513435.1 Gammaproteobacteria bacterium DTU040 | reverse complement strand
GCTCATTAATGTTGGATTTGCAGGGCACTTGGTTAACTGCCCACGAGCGCGCTATTTTGCGTCAGCCGGAAGTGTGTGGTGTGATTCTTTTTGCGCGTAACGTTGAGCATCCGGATCAGGTCGCAGAACTGTGTCGCAGCATTAAAGCGGTACGTAATGATTTGTTAATTTCTGTTGACCAAGAGGGCGGCCGAGTGAGGCGTTTGCGCCGTGGCTTTAGCGCTTTGCCTTCTATGCAAGCTATCGCTCAGAGCAGTGATCCGCAAAAAAATGCTCAGCTTTGTGGTTGGTTAATGGCTGCAGAAGTTTTGGCTGTTGGTATTGATTTTAGTTTTGCTCCCGTACTGGATCTGGACTACGGCCATAATACCGTTATCGGCAACCGCTCTTTTGGCGCGCAAGTGGCACAGGTGACGAGTCTAGCCCGCGCCTTTATGCAGGGCATGGGTCAAGCAGGCATGGCGAACGTGGGCAAGCATTTCCCAGGCCATGGTTGGGTTGAGGCGGACTCTCACTTTGCCGTACCGGTGGATAGACGCAGTTTGAACGCTATAGAACAAACAGATCTGAAGGTATTTGCCGAGTTGGCGAATGAAATGACAGCCGTTATGCCAGCGCATGTCATTTACTCTGAAGTGGATGAGTTGCCAGCAGGCTTTTCCAGTTTTTGGCTACAGCAAGTATTGCGTGAACAGCTGGGTTTTACTGGTTTAATTTTTAGTGATGATCTCTGCATGGCGGGTGCTCATGTGGTGGGTGATATGGCTGCGCGTACTTTGGCAGCAATCAGTGCAGGCTGTGATGTTGCGCTGGTGTGTAATGATCCCGCTGCTGCCGAGCAAGCCTTGGTGACGATGCAAACGGAGAAAATCCAACCCTGTGCACACACCTCTATAATGCTTGGTAAAAACAGATTACAAAAAGAGTTTCAGTCTCAGCCAGAATTTCAATTAGCGCGCCGAGCGATAAGCTTATTGGCCGCGCAGTAGGGGATTTTATGTCTAAATTTGCAATTATTGGTGGTACCGGATTAACCCAGCTTGAGGGTTTAACCATTCGCAATGCGGAAATGCTTGACACGCCTTATGGCGCTACGTCTTCGGCAGTTTTGCATGGTATGTATGCCGGACGTGAGGTGTTGTTTTTAGCCCGTCATGGTCACCCGCATCGCATTGCTCCGCACCAGGTCAACTACCGCGCCAACCTCTGGGCTTTACGCCATGCTGGAGCGGATAAGGTTATTTCAGTCAACGCCGTCGGCTCCATTGCCAGCGATTTAGAAACAGGACATTTTTGCGTTCCCGATCAAATCATTGATTACACTTGGGGGCGTGAACACACGCTATTTGAAGGCGATTTACAGCATGTTACCCATGTGGATTTTAGTTATCCGTACGATGCCAACCTGCGTAAGCGGTTAAGTGCGGCGATAGCCGTGCATGGGTATTCCTGTAAGTACCATGGGGTGTATGGCTGCACCCAAGGCCCACGCCTGGAAACCGTAGCGGAAATTAAGCGCATGGAGCGTGATGGATGCGATATTGTAGGTATGACCGGCATGCCCGAAGCGGCTTTAGCGCGTGAGCTTGGTCTTAGCTATGCCAGCCTCGCTTTGGTGGTTAATCCTGCCGCGGGTAAGTCAGGTGAAGTGATTACCATGGCGCAAATCGATGCGGCGATTAAAACAGGAATGGATAAGGTGAAATCCATCTTGGCGCGCGTGTTGACGGCCTAGGCTGTTTTGTTCAGTTACTATGCAAGGGTTCAGCTGCTTGAACCCCTGCAATAGTAATAAAACCATGGGCAAATCGTGCCCATTGGCCGTTGATAACGCTTTGATTAGGCCAATGCCTAGAGAGCTCTTTTAATAGACGAATCTTAAAGGTTCCGTCACCGTTGAGGCTGATGACTTCTGCATCCAAAAAACCAAAGTAACGCTGGGTGAGAGGGTTAAGCGTTTTAAACAGGCTTTCCTTAGCGGAAAAAATACAGGTTAAAAATTCCGCAAACGACCAGAGGTTGACGGATTCAAACAAGTCTAACTCCGATTGTCTAAGCACTGCTTTGTGTAGGCGCTCAGCGCGCGTGTTTGCTATGCAGCGCTCAATATCCATACCTAATGCCAACCAATCCTGCTGCCGCGATACCACTGCAGCGGCCCAGCCGTGACTATGGCTGATTGAGCCACATAAACCTTGTGGCCAGTCAGGCTGCCCTGTATCTGGATTGCGTGCAGGAACAACAGGGTTGGTAATAATTTGGTTTAGCGCGTGTTTTGCACAGTAACGCCCCGCAACAAACTCAGCTTGGCGTTTACTGGCGGCCTTAAGTGGTGCTAGGGCCAGTTTTTCAAAATCTGTACTGCTAACCCACTCGGCATTAAAATTAGACGCGGCAAACGCGCAACCAGACCATGGATTGTTAAATGGCCAGTCCTGATTAATCTGGGTAATAAAGGGAGTTTTGTTTGTTTGCTGAGGTGCTTTTGCGTTAATGGCTTTATCCAATGAGTTGAATTGTGTTATAAATACAGTGTTATTTAGAGTGTTTGATTATAAGGCATTAAAGTCATTTTCGGCAACGTAGAGGTCAAGGTGAAATTACAGCAGCTTCGTTATATCTGGGAAGTCTCCCGTAATGGGTTAAATGTATCAGCAACAGCCCAAGTTTTATATACCTCACAGCCTGGTATCAGTAAACAAATTCGCTTGTTAGAGGATGAGTTGGGGGTGGAGATTTTCGCGCGCTCCGGCAAGCACCTGTCCCATATCACCGCAGCGGGTCAGCGTATTATTGATACGGCTGGGGAGATATTGCGCCAATGCGAAAGCATTAAGCAGATTGCACAAGAGTTCTCTAACGAGCGTGCCGGTGAACTAACGGTTGCTACGACGCACACACAGGCGCGCTATGCGCTGCCTAAGGTTATAGGTCAGTTTATCCAAGAGTTTCCTGATGTGTCTTTGCATATGAATCAGGGTACACCGGCGCAAATTGCCGAAATGGCTGCTGATGGCTCAGTGGACTTTGCTATTGCCACCGAAGGGCTAGAAGACTTCCCCGAGCTGATTACCATGCCGTGCTATAGCTGGAACCGTTGCGTCGTTGTGCCTAAAGAACACCCGTTGGCACAAGAGAAAAAAATCAGTCTAACTACCTTGGTGCAGCACCCCATTGTTACCTATGTCTTTGGTTTTACCGGTCGCTCTAAACTGGATGAGGCGTTTAAGGAGCAAGGCCTGGAGCCCAAAGTAGTGTTTACGGCGGCTGACTCCGACGTGATTAAAACCTATGTGCGACTGGGCTTAGGCGTGGGCATCGTGGCGCGTATGGCGGTGGATGAGGTTGAAGATAGCGACTTGGTGGTTTTAGATGCCAGTGAGTTGTTTGAGCCGAGTGTGACTAAAATTGCTTTCAGGCGCGGTACTTTTTTGCGTGGCTATATGGCCTCGTTTATTGAGCGCTTTGCCCCTCATTTAACCCCAAAGGTGCAATCGCAAGTCATACAGTGCCGCAATCAAGAAGAAATTAATGCCTTGTTTGCCGAGGTGAAATTACCCAGCTATTAGTAACATTGAGCTGGCTAGGGTTGCTTGCTACTATGCGCGCCTTATTATGGCTGCTGGGCTAGCTATTATTAGTTTAAGGAGAGGTCGGGTAATGGCTGAGTATCGCGAAACACTACACAAGAATTATGGTCAGTACTTTGCAGTGGATAAAATGCTGCATGAAGTGCGCACCGAACACCAACATTTGGTTATTTTTGAAAATGCTTTAATGGGGCGGGTGATGGCGCTCGATGGCGCTATTCAGACCACTGAAGCGGATGAGTTTTTTTACCATGAAATGCTCACTCATGTGCCCATTTTGGCGCACGGCGCTGCCCGTCGTGTGCTGATTATCGGCGGCGGTGATGGCGGTATGTTGCGCGAAGTGTGTCGTCACGCCAGCGTTGAGCATGTGACCATGGTCGAGATCGACCAAGCGGTGGTGGATATGTGTAAAGAGTATCTGCCCAAGCACTCCAACGGTGCGTTTGATGATCCGCGTGTCAATCTAGTGATTGATGACGGTATGAGTTTCGTGGCTAATTGCACTGATACGTTTGATGTCATTATTAGTGACTGCCCAGACCCAATGGGTCCAGCTGAAGTGCTGTTCTCGGAAGGATTTTACGAAGCTTGCCATCGTTGTCTAACCGCTGACGGGATTTTGGTAGCCCAAAACGGTACGCCTTTCTTGCAGTTGGATGAGGTGAAAACCACGGCTAAGCATATTTCATCTTTGTTTGCCGACTGGCATTTTTACCATGCGGCGGTACCGACTTACATTGGTGGGGCGATGACCTTTGCGTGGGCGGCTAAGAATCCGGCGGCACGCCAGCAGCCCTTAACGGTGTTGCGTCAGCGCTATGCTGAGAGTGACGTGACCACATGTTATTACAACGCGGACATTCATCAGGCAGCGTTTGCGCTACCGCAGTATGTTTTGCAGGCGATTGGTAAACAGAATAACGATTAGAAAAGAGCCTAGCAGCTGCGGCTGGCTAGACTCTGGTGTTAGCAATACAAAAGCTCTTAAGCTGAGCTTAGGAGCTTTTTTCTTTTTTAAACGGGGAACAACTCGGCAAGTTTCATAGCGAGCATCATATCGCCTTCCGCTGCGAGTCTGCCGCCCATAAAGGCTTGCATACCATCGGTTTCACCGCTGGCAATTTCTTTAAAGGTATCGCTGTCCATAATAAGCGTGACATTTGCATCGGCTGCATCACCCGCCTGTACATTACAGGTTCCGTCTTTTACGATGAGATGGTAGTTTTCGCCATCGCTGATGTTGAACTGGAAAATAAGATCAAGGCCAGCAGCAGCGGCAGAGTCGAAGTTTGCGATGTATTTTTCAATAATCTCAGCAGCAGACATGGTTTTTATCCTTATTAGATAATTGATAGAAGGGTAGCGGTGGTCGCTGTTTACAGCTAAAGAGTAGGGTTAAGCAGCTGTGCTGTCAAATAGTTTCATACGCATGTTTGAAATCCTTATGGGCTTGTCAGTTTGCTGTATAATTGAGCAATCGTTTTTACACTAATTATCCGAGCTTTATGGAGGCTTTGTGGACTTTATTCTGGACTATGCGGGTTTTTTATTGCGTGCAGTTACCGTAATTATTGTGGTGGTGGTTATCTTGGCTTTCGTGGCTAGCACGAAAAACCGCGGCAGAAGCAAAGAAGGCAGTTTGCATGTGAAGTCGCTCAATGAGTTTTACGGTGATCTTAAGCAGCAGCTTCAGGCTGAGTTGCTGGATAAGAAACAGCTTAAAACCGTTAAAAAACAAGAGGTTGATAAAACCAAGCACGCGAAGAAACAAAAAGTTGAGCAGTCACGTGTCTTTGTGTTGGATTTTGCTGGTGATATAAAAGCCTCAGCGGCGGATAGTTTACGCCACGAAGTGACGGCTTTGCTCTCCATGGCCAAACAAGACGACGAGGTGGTGCTTAGGTTGGAAAGTACTGGAGGTATGGTGCACAGCTATGGCTTTGCTGCATCACAGTTGGCGCGTATTCGACAAGCCGGAATTCCGTTAACTATTTGTGTGGATAAAGTGGCGGCCAGTGGTGGTTATATGATGGCGTGCTTAGGGGATAAAATCCTTAGCGCACCCTTTGCGATTTTGGGTTCAGTGGGTGTGGTAGCGCAGTTGCCCAATATTCATCGACTACTGAAAAAGCATGATATTGATGTGGAAATTCTGACAGCGGGTGAATACAAGCGCACATTAACGGTGCTGGGTGAAAACACCGAGCAAGGGCGTAAAAAGTTTCTAGAGGATCTACAAACCACACATGATTTATTTAAAGAATTTGTGGTTGGTTATCGCCCGCAGCTGGATATCAATAAAGTTGCTACGGGTGAGATTTGGCTGGGAACCGACGCGCTAAAGCTTGAGTTAGTGGATCAGTTACAAACCAGTGATGAGTATCTGACTAAGCGAGCGCAAGAAAGTAAAGTCTACGCATTGGAATACGCATTTCGCAAAAGCATGCAAGAACGTATCGGTTTAGCCGCATTGTTGACTACAGACTCGTTTCTACTACGTTGGTGGGAAAGACTGTTACAGCAAAGATTTTGGCGTTAGTCTAGATGGATAGTGTGAATTAAATACAGGCAACCATTTGGTTGGGTGCGCTTTCTGGGTAGAACGTGCGGTAGAGTCTTCCTAACCTAAACGTATGTGGTGGAGAAAATGATGAGCAGTTATCTAGCGCTATGGGTCACAGAAGAACCTGAGTTTCAGCAGCAAGTTGTCGAGCGAGCTAAGGAAGACTTGCCACAGGGTGACGTGCTTATTCGAGTTAAATACTCCTCACTGAACTATAAAGATGCGCTGTCGGCAATGGGTAATAAAGGGGTCACTAGAAAGTATCCACATACCCCGGGTATTGATGCGGCTGGGGTGGTGGAAAGCTCTAATGTGCCCGAGTTTGCCCAAGGTGATGAGGTTATAGTCACTGGCTACGATTTAGGTATGAATACCTTTGGTGGGTTGGCGCAATATATTCGCGTGCCTGCCGACTGGGTGATCAAGCGACCACAGGGTTTGTCTTTACGTGAGTCGATGATTCTAGGCACTGCTGGCTTGACCGCTGCGCTCTGTGTTGAAAAGCTGATGCGTGCCGGGGTGCGCCCCAGTGATGGTGAAGTGCTGGTGACCGGTGCTACAGGTGGTGTAGGAACGATCGCGATTAAGTTACTGAGCCAGCTGGGTTATTCGGTGGTTGCAGCAACAGGAAAAGTAGAACAGCAGGCTGATTTTTTAAAACAATTAGGCGCTAGTCAGGTGATTAATCGTGCTGAGCTCTTAGAAGGGGCCGACAAACCCTTGCTGCGTCCAAGATGGGCCGGTGCAGTGGATACAGTCGGTGGCGAGATGATGTTCAATGTGATTAAAGCATTGAATTACGGCGCAAGCATGGCTTGTTGTGGGTTAACTGCTGGAACTGATTTTAAGGGTAATGTTTTCCCATTTATTTTGCGTGGCGCGAACCTCTTAGGCGTTGATTCAGTTGAGTTGCCTATAGTGGTTAAGGCCTCAATGTGGGATAAGTTATCGCTGCAGTGGAAAATGGATTTAGAGTCTCTCGTACAGGAAATCAGCCTTAACGAGGTTGCTGAAGCGATAAAAGTTATGCTGGCTGGGCAACAACATGGACGTATTTTAGTGCGTGTTGATTAGGTCGCAGTGTTACAGCAATAAAAAAGGCTGCCGCGGCAGCCTTTTTTGTGCAGTGCTAACTAAATCAGCGGTTATAACGCTGTAACACCAGCGTGGCGTTAGTGCCACCAAAACCGAAGCTGTTACTCATAATGGTATTGAGCGTTACGTTTTCTTGGGTTTTGGTGATTATATTTAAATCCTTAGCCGCTTCATCCATGTCTTCGATATTGACCGAACCGGCAATAAAGTTGTTTTCCATCATCAGCAGCGAATAAATGGCTTCTTGTACGCCAGTGGCGCCTAAAGAGTGACCAGATAGGCTCTTGGTGGAGCTGATTGCAGGGTTTTTATCGCCAAATACTTCGCGGATAGCGTTAAGTTCTGCTGTATCGCCCACAGGGGTAGAAGTGCCGTGCGTGTTGATGTAGTCAACCGGAGCGTCCACGTTGTTTAGGGCCTGTTGCATGCAGCGAACAGCACCTTCACCGCTAGGTGCGACCATGTCGTAACCATCGGATGTAGCGCCGTAGCCGACGATCTCAGCATAAATTTTAGCGCCGCGCTTTAAGGCATGCTCAAGTTCTTCAACAACTATCATGCCGCCACCGCCAGCAATGACAAAGCCATCACGCTTACTACAGTAAGCACGGGAAGCTTTGTCTGGGGTGTCGTTGTATTGAGTGGAGAGCGCGCCCATGGCATCAAACAGGCAGCTTTGGCTCCAATGCTCTTCTTCGCCACCACCGGCAAAAACGACGTCTTGTTTGCCGAGCTGAATTTGCTCAACGGCCTGACCAATACAGTGAGCGCTGGTGGCGCACGCAGAGGAAACAGAGTAGTTGACCCCTTTGATTTTGAAAGGAGTCGCCAGACAGGCTGAAACGGTACTACCCATGGTGCGAGTGACACGGTAAGGGCCGATGCGCTTAACGCCTTTTTCACGTAGGGTGTCGATGGCTTCCATTTGGTTCAAGGTGGAGGCGCCGCCGGAGCCCGCAATCAAACCCGTGCGCGGGTTAGATACCTGCTCTTCAGTTAGGCCGCTATCTTCAATCGCTTGCTGCATAGAAAGATAGGCAAAGGCAGCTGCGTCGCCCATAAAGCGAAGTACTTTGCGATCAATCAATTCGTTTAAATCGATATCTACAGAGCCGGAAACCTGGCTACGCAAACCGGCTTCAGCATAGCTTGGGTTAAAGCGAATGCCAGAGCGACCAGTGCGCAAGCTTTCTATAACTGTGTTTTTATCTGTTCCTAAGCAAGAAACAATACCAATACCTGTGATTACTGCACGACGCATACATGCCATCCTTAAAAAGAATCAGTGGAAGTAAATAGGCCGACTCTTAAGCCTTCGGCACTATAAATTTCACGACCATCAACACTCACGCTACCGTCAGCAATTGCTAGGATTAGTGAGCGACTAATAGTGCGTTTGATATGAATGTTGTAAGTGACTTTTTTAGCTGTGGGTAGTACTTGACCAAAAAATTTAACATCCCCTGAACCTAGTGCGCGACCGCGGCCTGGATGGCCTTGCCAGCCCAGGTGAAAGCCAACCAGTTGCCACATGGCGTCTAAACCAAGACAGCCGGGCATGACAGGGTCGCCTTCGAAATGGCAGCCGAAGAACCAGAGGTCAGGATTAATATCTAACTCGGCGACAATTTCACCTTTACCGAACTTACCACCTGTTTCGCAGATGTGCGTAATGCGATCAATCATCAGCATATTGGGCGCTGGCAACTGCGCATTACCGGGTCCGAAGAGTTCTCCACGACTGCACTTTAGAAGCTCTTCGTAGGTAAAGGAATTTTGTTTGCTCATGCTGGATCCTTGTAAAGTGTTCTCTTAGTAGGCGTAAAATAATTGCCTATTTAAATCTGGGTAACAAGAAAAATCTATAGAACTTAAGACTTTATATTGTGTTGACGCAAAGCTGCTCGTTAGTAATGCAGGGAAGCTTTAACTAAAAAACAGCATTTTACAGTACAGATAGACAAGTGCCACTTAACCTAAGTCACATGTTCGTTGTAGTAATGCGTGTTTGGAGCATTAATATGGCAAAGCGGACCTTTCCTGTTGCGCTGTAAAGCGCTTTGTCTTGTATAGTATCGAGCAGGAAAAAATGTAGGCGTAGAACAAATAGGGGCTGTTATGCAGGGTGTTTTATTGGCGTTATGGCCTATCTTTGCTTTGATTGTAAGTGGGTTTGTGTTGCAAAAACTGCGGCTTTTTGGCGCTGAATTTTGGGTGGGTGCGGAAAAGTTAAACTATTTTTTCTTATTTCCAGCGCTATTGATTAGCAGCCTAACAC
>LFTS01000279.1:6159-7203 GCA_001513435.1 Gammaproteobacteria bacterium DTU040 | reverse complement strand
TTTTCCTCAAGACCGCGATAGAAGCGACCCGCCTCCAGCTTTGTGCCGTCCGAGCAGGTGGCGGTGTCGGTTAAGCCAAGATCAATACCGATACGGTCTTGTCCTGCTGATATCTCGGTTTCTACATCCACCACCACATTGAAGTACCAGCGGCCACGGGCATCTTCATTGAAGCTGGCAGAGCGAAACCTATATTGGCTCAAGCCGTAGCTATCCCACACGCCAAAATAATGACCGTTGAAATAGACTTGCCCCGATTTCCATTGAGCCGCACCTGTATTGACGGGTATCCAGCCCAATGAGCGCCTAACGCCACTCGACTTGCGCCAGTTCAGCCGCGCCTTCTTAAACTGCTTGCGGCGCGTGACATACTCAACTGCAATACGCTGCACTGTTTGGCTGTGTAGCCCTAAGTCCTTACCTGCGCCATTGGTATACTTCTGAACATCATAGGCCGACAAAAACACACCACGCTCTTTAATCGAGCGCTGACTTAATTCATTGACAAAGTTCCAGACGAAATTGACGCTTCGTGCCATGCTGTTTAGCAGCGGCACATGCTTATCTTTCACTCGAACTTTGAGCGTTTTGGTGTGCTTTATCATGCTGTATATAATACCAGTATGCGCTCGCACTGCAAAGACTTTAACGACCTGTTCAGGGGCAGCTTACGCAGCCCTCGCTATCCATCCTCGCACTCAAAGTACGAGGCTTTCCGCGATTTTGGTAAATTCTTAGGCAAGCAAGACTGCAGCCTAAGCCTAACTCAAAGGCTTAGGCTGTTTTTCGTACGGCTCAACCCGTGATTGGACATAGCTGTTCTAATTCTTGGCGCATAGGGGCGAGCAAATCGCCTGCTGCCGCCCCACGGCCGTAAACGGCAAGTTTCTCTCCCGCCTTCGCGTGGATATAAACCGCTAAACAGCACGCCTCAAACAGCTCCATGCCTTGAGCAACCAACGCAGCTATGACACCGCCCAGCACATCACCAAACCCCGCACCGGCCATAACAGGATGACCCTGCTGACAAAGGCAGATACGCTG
>LFTS01000279.1:5285-6146 GCA_001513435.1 Gammaproteobacteria bacterium DTU040 | reverse complement strand
GCGATGCTAAGCGCGCTTTGTTCGCGTTGCGCTTGAATTTCTGTCACTGAGCAATTGAGTAAGCGTGCCGCTTCGCCCGGATGAGGCGTTAATATCCAAGCACTCTGGGTAGGTCGGCGTCGATAATCCTGTGCCAGCAGATTAAGGGCGTCAGCATCCCAAATTTGCGCTACCTCAGTACAAGCGACTGCAGCCAACAAAGACGTAGCCCAATCATCTTGTCCTAAGCCTGGCCCGACCAGTACCACGCTAGCCTGCACCAACAAAGGCTGTAACTCTGCGGCTTGCAGTACTGCACGCACCATGATCTCAGGTTGACGCGCAAGGCTGGCACTGACATGCTCCGGCCAAGTCGCCAAGCTCACTAAGCCTGCGCCCAGTCGTAAGCAACTTTGCGCAGCCAGCAAACTCGCACCACCCATACCCGCCCCGCCGGCAACGATTAGTGCATGACCAAGCAGCCCCTTATGGCAATCACTTACTCGCCGCGCAAGTGACGGCAATGTCGCTGGGGTAAGAATAGTTGTGTTATGCATAACTAGACAGCCTGAATCGTCCTTTAGCCGATGGGGATGTGCCCACTTTTGTTCTTTTGCCTACAGCGGGTTTCACAGTACATCAATTAAAATTCCCGCCCCGTTTCTTTTAATCTGAATAAGGTTGATAATTACACAAAACCTAAAGAGTTAAACTGACTGCAGCCACAGCTGTGATGCACAGGGCGTAACGCTTTTTCTACACTTCTTAAACCGTTTCTGGTTTGAGGAAGCACTTTTAGAGGTCACATATGGACTCAATACTAATACTTTTTGGCCTGCTGGCTATACTAGCCATCGCTTTTTTCTCCGCTGGCGTCAAGGT
>LFTS01000279.1:860-5158 GCA_001513435.1 Gammaproteobacteria bacterium DTU040 | reverse complement strand
TCACAAACAGTAATCTCCAAAGACAACGCCGCAGTCACCGCTGATGGTGTGTTGTTTTACCGTATCTTAGACGCCTCCAAAGCCGCTTATCAGGTAACCAATCTAACCTACGCCATCATTAACCTTACCGTCACCAACCTACGTTCGGTATTGGGCTCAATGGAGCTGGACCACATGCTGTCCAACCGTGAGGAAGTTAACGAGCGCCTCTTGTCAGCCGTGGATTTAGCCACCGCACCTTGGGGTATTAAAGTTACCCGCATTGAAATTCGCGACCTGAGCATGTCACCTGCACTACAAGAAGCAATGAACCTACAAATGACCGCTGAGCGCCATCGTCGTGCCGTAGTTACCAAAGCCAACGGTGATAAAGAAGCAGAAATACTGCAAGCAGAAGGTTTACGCCAAGCGGCTATCCTGCGTGCTGATGGTGAAAAACAAGCCGCTTTTTTAATCGCCGAAGCACGTGAGCGTGAAGCACAAGCCGAGGCACAGGCTACCAAAGATGTTTCTGAGGCCATACGCGAAGGAGACGTACATGCTATTCAGTACTTCCTCGGCTTAAAATATATCGAGGCCTTACAAGAGATTGGTAAAGGTGATAACAGCAAGCTCGTGCTGATGCCGCTAGAAGCCGCTGGCGTAACCGGCGCAGTGGCTGGGATTACCGAGTTACTGAAAAACTCGCAGGGCAAATAAATGCTTGAATCACTTTTCGATTCCTACTGGTACTGGTTTTCTTTAGCTACATTACTGTTGCTACTGGAAATTATAGTACCGGGTATTTTTTTGCTTTGGCTGGGCGTTGGTGCAAGTTTTGTCGGCGTCTTTTTATTGCTTTTCCCACAAGCCGGTCTTGCTTGGCAGCTTTTTGCGTTAATTGTCAGCATCAGTGCAGCGGTGGCTTTAGGCCTAAAGTGGCAAAAAAGAATTCTCAAATCTCAGCCCACGACACTCAACTTAGGCCTAGAAGGCTATCTTGAACGCACAGCAGTGGTCAGCCAAGCTTTTAGCCAGGGACGCGGGCGCGTCAGTATAGATGACAGCTCGTATCCTGCCATTTGCGCCGAAGACTGCACCCTAGAGGTAGGCCAAGCAGTGGTTATTGTGGCCACTCAAGAAACAAGTTTTGTGGTGGCTGCAAAGTGAATCTGGGCGACACAGTATTTACAAGACCGGCTGCATAGCTTATGTTAGCCCTCTTTCACAGCTCATTGATCTGTATAGCGATACTCATGGGTAGAGTTGGCTATACTTAAGTATATTTCGCGTTCCGAATGGAGATCCAGCATGCGTAAAACCTTAGTTATGGGGCTTGGCGGTGCCGGCATGAATATTGCCAAACACGTTAAAGATAAAGTTGGCTGCGATATTTTAGCCGTTAATACTAACGCTGAAACTTTGGCCGCAAGCCCGTTTTCTCAGCGTTTACAAATTGGCCCAAGTAGTTGTGCTGGTAAAGCCGCTAAATCATTAATGCGCGGCCAGCTTGCTGCTGAAGAATCTCTTGAAGATATTAAGCAATCAATTAAAGGCGCAGATCGTTTGATTCTGCTAGCCGGATTAGGTGGCGGTACAGCTACGGGCGCTGGTCCAATCATTATCGATTTAGCTCTTTCTATGGGCATGGAAGTGGTTTTAGTTGCCACCTTACCGTTCGAGTTTGAAAGTGTGCAACGCGCTACAGCCATGCAAGCACTGCCAAACTTAGAAAAGAAAAACATCAAAATGATTTTGCACGACCACGCCAAAGCATTAAAAGATGGCGGTGCGGGCAAAGCCTTAACTGATTACTACAATAAGGCTTCAGAAAGCATTGCAAAAGACGTTGCAGAGTTACTAAAGTAACGTCATCGCAAAACGCAAAAACGCAGGCTCAGACCTGCGTTTTTTTATTACTAAAACTTTTTTATCGCAACCGCTTATCGTCTCTGCTAGCTTTCATGCGCATAACGCCGTGCCAATATCGCAACCCGCTCCACATAGGCTTGAGTCTCAGCATAGGCCGGCACTCCTTTATGCCGCCTAACAGCTCCTGGACCCGCATTATAGGCTGCTGTGGCTAGGCGTACGTCATGATTAAAGCTTTGTAATAGCTGCGCTAAATAACGCACCCCACCCTCAATGTTATCTTCAGGGTTAAATGGACTTTTTACACCTAACTCCTGCGCTGTCGCTGGCATTAGCTGCATCAATCCTTGCGCACCTGCGCGAGATTTTGCTTGCGGGTTAAAAGCGGATTCTGCGTGAATTACAGCTTTCACCAAAGCAGGGCTGACGCTATATTGCTGCGCGTAAAAAGCGATCGCATCCTCGTAGCGCCCACGAAACAGCGGCGTCGTCTCCCAGTTCACCTGAGAGCCTATTTTACAGGCATAGCAATCGAAACGTACTAACTCATAACTACGGTTAACAGGCTGACGATCACTAAACGACAACACACCTTGCGCGTTACGGTACTTATAAAACGTCTTGCTGGGTGCTTTCGCCGGCGCTTTGGCAGTATCCACCTGACGAAATTCAATCTTGCCATCGGCATGCACTATTTTCTGGAACTCTGCAGCAACACAATTCCCAGCCAGCATCAGCCCCATGAAGACCGAGTAAAAAAAAGTTTTGCTCTGCATAAACAAAGAACCCTATTAAACACCCGCGCAAGTATACAAACTTAACGCAATAAACATAGGTGATCCGGTTAATGCTTTGGCAATTTTAATGCATGATGCAACTCACCCTAAAGCTGCCGCACACTAAAGCGACATCAAGACGCAGCAATTGAGGGCAGGGGCGTGCTAGTCTTACGTAAAGAGCTTCGAGTAAGGTGGGCGGTGTGAGCAACAACTTAATTGATCGCAGTATAGATACACTTCGTTCGCGCTCAATGTTGTTTCTACTCGCGGGCATAGTATTGGGCTGGTTGTTTTTTGCTCAGCCCACTATTGATAACCACCTATATCTGGAAATTATCAATCAAGATGAAATTATGATCGACTCCATTCGTATGGAGTTTGGCTTTGATCTTAACCAGTCAAATCTGCTTACTCTACAGCTTAAACCTAATGAGCATCGCAACTTGGTACTCAACCATCCTCCGGGTAAAGGCTTCAACGTTGAAGTGCATTACCATGATGGGCATGTGCAAAGCTTTTGCGCCAACCGCAACATACTCGAGCCAAAACAACAGCTAAAACTGAAGCGGTGACAGAGGAAAGGTGCAAACATCACATTAAAGTAAAGCAACTAACTGCTATACTTCACCGTTTATCTAGCGCAATTTCTTCTGAATTACATTTAAAGCATTTTACAAGGGGTATTTAATGGCACATTTAAAGTGGACCAGTGATCTAAATACTGGCATTGAAGTCATTGATAACCAACACAGACGTATTGTCGACTACATTAACGCTCTCTATGATGCATCTCTTACGCAAAACCGCGACGAAATTGCCAAAGTGTTAGAACAGTTAGTGGAGTACACCCTTTCACACTTTGCGTTTGAAGAGGAAATGCAGGCAGAAGCTGGCTACCCCTTTGTGAAAGCACACCAAAAAGTTCACCAATTGTTTGTGCGGCGTGTTAGTGAGTTTAAACAACGCTTCGAGCGTGGCGAAGATATCGCTGAGCCTTTACTGTCGTTACTCAGAACCTGGTTGATTAACCATATACGTCGTGATGATGCCGACTATGTGGACCTTGTTAAGAAAAACGTGCTCAAAATAGAGCCTAAGCCCGACAAAAAGTGGTGGAAACGTTTGTTTGCGTGAATATGGTTTTTTTTAACCTTGGTAAAAAAGATAAATACGGTAAGCAAAAGCGCATTGAGCATCGCTCAAAGAATTTACGCATCAGCCGTACCGGTGGCGTTGCCCTGCGTCAGCAAGCCAAAGTGGCGGGACTGACGATCACGGCTAATAGTAACCATGGTATGCGACTTTCAAAGCAGGTCGGTAAAGGTACGCAAGTGGCCTTACAAAATGGCCGTTTTGTGCTGCGTGGTCGCTATGGACGCGGGCCGATGCATCTAAACCTATCAAAAAGTGGCGTCAGCGTATCAGCACGCAACCCATTGGGAACCTTTAACTTGACCAAGCCCAATCGCTCATGAATTTTAGGCATAAATGATGCATCAGAACACACTCATAATCCATTCTTGCACTAAAGGTACGAGGTCTTACGCGAAACAGATCATAACATCACCAACCTTACTGCTTATGCAATCCAGCCCACTTCAGCAAACGCAGACTATTGAACGTCACCAATAGACTCGCACCCGTGTCGGCAAATACCGCCATCCACAT
>LFTS01000279.1:0-813 GCA_001513435.1 Gammaproteobacteria bacterium DTU040 | reverse complement strand
TCGCAAGACGCGCATGGTTGCCTGAGACAGCTGCATCAGTTGTGGTACGCGGCGTAAATCATCATCCATCAGCGCAATATCGGCAGTTTCGATAGCGGTATCACTGCCCAAATTACCCATTGCAAAGCCAATATCCGCTTGCGCCAAAGCAGGCGCATCGTTAATGCCATCACCCACCATTGCCACACGTAAACCCTGCTGCTGTAATTGTTTGATGGCTTGTAACTTATCGTCCGGAAATAATTGCGCCCGCGCCTCAGTAATCCCAGCCTCTTGCGCAATACGTTGCACGCTGAATTGATTATCGCCACTGAGCATCAAGGTTTTTATACCCAGCTTGTGCAGCTGTGCCACAGCCTGGGCGCTGGAATCTTTCAACGGATCCTGTACAGCAAACCAAGCTAATACCTGCTGCGTGCTAGCCAGCACACTGACGCTAAAGCCCTGCTGTTGTAGAGCAGTAATTGATTTGCTACTTGCAGTATCAAGTAACCCCAAGTCATCTAGCATGCGTAGATTACCTAGGTAGTATTCCATACCAGCAATTTGCGCACGTACGCCCTGCCCCGGTATGGCTGAAAAATCCGTGGCCATAGCAGCTTGTGTACTGCCTAAGCCCGCAAAAATAGCTTTCGACACGGGATGGTCAGAGCGCTGGGTCATGGCGGCAATCAGGGGTAATACCTGCTGCTCATCCTGCACATAGTGGCTGTGCATCAGTTTTGGCCGCCCCTGCGTTAACGTGCCGGTCTTATCCACGACCACCACGTCTAGCTTATGCGCTTGCTCCAGATACACACCACCTTTAATTAA
>LFTS01000007.1 GCA_001513435.1 Gammaproteobacteria bacterium DTU040 | reverse complement strand
AGATAGGTACTGATGCGCATCATGGCGGCTACTCCTTGGGCTTACTATGAATCCGCAGCCCAGTTTTCTTAAGAATTTTACTACTGACCAGCATCGTATCAGCGCGGCAATGCTTGCCTAAATGATCGCGAATAAGTTTGCGCTCATGTTCAATTTGTTCAGCGTTGGTACCATGCACCATAGCAAAGAGGTTGTAATTCCAATTTTCACGCCGGGGTCGGCGGTAACAATGGCTGACAAAATGGAAGTTGCCCACTTCTTGACCGAGGCGATCAATCTCTGCTTCGTCCACTTCCCATACCGTCATACCGTTAAAGGTGTAACCCAAGCGGTAATGGTTGGGCACGGCAGCGATACGGCGAATAGCGCCGCTGGCTTGTAGGCGCTGCAATAAAGCTAGGGTGTCATCCACCTCAAGCTGCATACGTTCAGCTAACCACGCCCAAGGATCGGCAACCAATGGCATGCCGGCTTCGGTCAAAGCAATCAGGCGCTGAGCCAGTTGTTGATCAGAGGGGGAAATGCAGTCCGACATGATAGGTTTTCTCTTTGGGTAGGTTGAGCACGGTCAAACCGGTCAGTTGTTCAATTTGCTTGATAGTCTCGGTGATGCCCTCTGGCGTTGCGGTCGCCAGCACAAACCACATGTTGTAGTCATGCTCACGCTGATAGTTATGAGCGACGGCAGGAATGTTGTTGAGTTGTTCGGTGACCTCTTCAAAGCGCGCTTCGGGCACGCGCATTGCCGCAAGGGTAAAAGCACCGCCAAGCTGTTCAATATCAAACATGGGACCAAAACGGGTTAGAGTGCCGTCATCCAGCAGCTCTTGCAGACGTTGGCGGATGCGTTCTTCGCTGGCTTCTAGTTCGACACTTAGTGCCTGCCAAGGATGGCGCACTAAAGGCAGACCATGTTGCACGCGATTGAGTAAGCGGCGATCAAATTCATCTAATTCAGCCATGATTAACCTCGGGCATCGTGTAGCGCGCGCCGCGTTGTTTAAAGGCGCGTGTACTGAACAGTAAATGGTGTGGGCGCTCAGTTAAGTCAAACTGACGTAACAGCTGGTGCACATGCTCGGTAACGGCTTCACGGCAGCGGCCATGCACCATGCAAAATAAATTATAATTCCAGTTATCGCGTCGTGGTCGTCTGTAACACAGGTTTACTCCGGGGGCCTGTGCGAGCTGAGCACCGATTTCATCCACCTGATCATCAGGAACATCCAGTACCAGCATGCAGTTAGCGTTAATACCCAGAGCGCGGTGTTTGACCACTATGCCGAAACGACGAAACAAGCCTTGCTCTTGCCAGTCTTTCACCTTGGCAATTATCTGCGCTTCGCTGACCTGAATCTGATCGGCCAGTGCTTGATAAGGGCGGGAAACTAAAGGCAGTCCCTGCTCCAGCAAGGCCAACAGTTGTTGTGTTTGGCTGGCGGATAATGCTTGGGTCATTGCGGCACCTGCGAATTACTAAACAAGGAAAAACCCAAGTCAATGCGGTAAGGCGTGAGCATGGGTAAATCCAGCGGTACTAAGCCGGTGTCCTGCTCAATGCGCTGTAAAACCACATCCAGATGTTCACGGCTGGGCCCAGTGAGGACAAACCACAGGTTGTATTCATGTTCACGCAGGTAGTTGTGGTTCACTTCTGGCAGTTGGTTGATGTACTCGGCGACGGTCTCGATACGTTGTTCGGGGACAGCTAAGGCGACCAATGAACTGGAGCCCGCTTTGCTGTGTTCAATGACGGGACCAATGCGGGATAAAGCGCCTAGTTGTTGCAGTTGTTCTAAGCGCAGCAAGATATCCGCTTCACTGCAGTTGAGCGCATCAGCCATGGCTTGATAGGGGGTGGCACAAATAGGCACGCCATGCTGGAAACGATCCAGCAGGCGTTGAGTGAGTTCGTCCATGTTTAACCCTTAGAGGCCAATACGATGGGCTCGGTTAGTAAAGAAAATTCCGCTAGGGTTGTCGGCTTCGAGGGTGTAAAGGTGTTCCAGTGTCTGAGTGTCCCAGACCTGCACCTCGTTGCGGTCGCGCACAGAAATCCAGATATGTTCGCCGCGTGGAGTAAACTCCATATGCAGCACGCCTGGACCCGGCTCAATGGTTTTGATGACTTCTTTAGTTTGGCTGTCAATCACCTGCACGTACTGGTTGTCGGGGTAAGCAAAGTTAACCCAAATCTGTCGTGCATCAGGTCGTGCCATTACAAATACAGGCTGCCCAACCATCTCAATCGCTTTGCTTTGTTGCCAGGTTTGCGTATCAATCACCAAAACTTGGTGATGACCCACGCCGGGGACAAAGGCTTGGTTGTCTGCAACGGTCCAGCCTTCTAAGTGAGGCATTTTATATACAGGTAATGCTTGGTTGCCCTTGCCATAGCCGTCTAAAATACGCGTTACGCCCTGCTCTGGATTCCATAAATCCAGCATCGCCAGACCGTCTTCGCCAAACAGGCCGGCAATGTAATAGCGCCCTTCAGGCGTGAGCATAGAATCGTAGGGTTGCTTGCCAATATCGGTAAAGCGGGAAACGGTTGGTGCGTCAGCAGCGCTATCGCTAAAGTCGATAATCCAGATTTCACCGGTATCAAACAGACTGACTAAAAATTTTTGTCCGGGGGCATCAACCATGCCGACCACGCGCGAGTTTTTGCTGCCATCGGCAATAGCCGTCGCGGGAATATCAGCCACCAGTTCTAGGGTGTCTGCTGTAAATATTTTAACGCCGCCGGGTTCATAGTTGCCCACCGCAATGAGGCGACCGTCTTGGCTAATAGCACCGCCAATACTGTTACCGCCTTGAATAATGCGCTTATCAATACGCTGTTTAAGCAGGTCCACTTTGGTCAAGCCGCCATCACGACCAAAGACATAGGCGTAGCGCTCATCGCGTGAAAAAACGACCGAGGCGTGTGATAAATCACCTAAACCTTCGACGCGAGCAATGGCTTGGTTGTTGGTGTGCTCAACAATAAGAACATTACCAGCCGCGCGTTCAATAACTACGCCCAAATCTCCAGTACCGCGCGGTTCTTCTTGCACACTGGTTAAGCTACAGGCGCTAAGCGCCAGCGCAAATAAAGGAGTAATACACAGGCGTTTTCTCATGGTGAAACTCCCTGTAAAAGCTGGTCAATCAACCATGTGGCTTCTTGGTCGGTGAGTAAGGCGGCCCAAGGTGGCATCGCTGTGCCGGGACGGCCATGAATGATGGTGGCCACTAAACCTTCTTTAGGTTTGTCGGCAATATCACCAGGAGTGAGTGCTGGGCCTAAACCGCCCTTCATGCGCAGACCGTGGCAGGACCCGCAGTCTTGAATAAGGAGATGTTTTAATGTGGCTTGTCGTTCTGCAGAAATGGATTCTGCATGACTGGTAAGTGGGAACAGGAAGGACGCCATGAGGAAAATAACAGCGTACTTGCGTTTGCTTAAGTACCGCATGACGTCTCCTTAGCAGACTATTTGTGTGAGAGAACCCACTCAGCAAGAATAGTTGCTTCTTCTTCAGTAACAGCGTTAGGTGGCATCGGGATTGGGCCGTACACGCCAGCACTACCGTTTTTGATGTGATCAGCAACAATTGCCACGTCATCACCACGCTTTGCGGCAACTTCTTGGTAGGAAGGACCCACCAGTTTTTTGTCAACAGCATGACAAGCAACACATGCTTTTGCAGAAAAAAGTGCTTCTGCAGCAGCGTTATCAGCAGCTACTGCGGTCTGGAAAGAGGCAAGAGCTGCTACGGAAAACAAAGGAATTAATAGTTTTTTCATCATATATCCTCAAAGCTATTATAGTTGCGGACTCAAGGGAACCCGCAACTGTAGTTTACTTAGTAAACGTCGTGTTGTGTATTGTTTACGTTAAATTTACCCGTTGGTGTAATCAAACGCTTATCTTTGATCACTTTTTTCAGTTTTAAGGTTTTGTCATCCACAACTACGATTGCGGAAACTTCATCCTGCTGGCTCCAGATAGAGAACCAAACTTCATCACCGGCCTCGTTGTACTCGGGCTGTAGCACGCGCTGTACGCCACCATCAATATTAGCCCACTCGGCAATTGGCAAAACTTTGTAGCCGGCAGCGAGGTTGTTGATATCAAATACAGCGGCTGTTTGGCTGATTTTGGCATCAGGGTTAAAGGTAGTGTCTAAGTACAGGTTGGTTGATTTTGGGTGAGTCTTGATAAACAAAGAACCACCGCCTTGACCTTTCAGCGTTTGCACTACTTTCCAAGCATGCTGTGGATGGCCTACAGGATCGGTGCCTATCAGGCTGATGGTTTCATCACCTAGGTGGCTGGTCGCCCACACAGGACCGAACTCAGGGTGGACAAAGTTTGCGCCACGACCTGGGTGAGGAATCTTGCCCACATCAATCAGAGCAGCCAGATTACGCTCTTTAGAGTCAATCACGGCAATTTGGTTAGACTCGTTCGCTGCCGTCATAAAGTAGCGGTGAGAACTATCCCAACCCCCATCGTGCAGGAACAGGTTGGCACCAATACTGGTCACTGTCAGGTTCTCAATGTCTTCGTAATTCACCAGCAAAATACGGCCAGTTTCTTTTACGTTAACAATGAACTCCGGGTGCTCGTGTGAAGCAATGATCGCAGCTACTCGGGGCTCTGGGTGATATTCTTGAGTGGTTACAGTCATGCCGCGCGTGGAGACAATCTGTAATGGCTCAAGGGTTTCACCGTCCATGATGGTGTACTGGGGTGGCCAGTATGCGCCAGCAATAGCGTACTTATCTTCGTAACCTGCGAATTTGGAGGTTTCTACAGAGCGTGCTTCGATACCCACTTTAATGGTGGCAACGATGCTTGGGCTCTTCATCCATAGGTCAATCATGTCGATACGGGCATCACGGCCAATAACGAACATGTATCGGCCTGAGGCTGACATACGAGAAATATGCACGGCATAGCCTGTCTCAATGGTTTTAACAATTTTTTTGGTGTCACCATCGATAAGTGCAATTTTACCATCGTCGCGCAGTGTTACTGAGAACAGGTTCGGTAGGTTGAGCTTGTTCATCTGCTTCTTAGGACGCTTCTCTGGCGGAACAATGATCTTCCAAGAATTCTTCATTTCCGGCATGCCCCACTCAGGTGGAGTAGGCGGTGTATGCTGAATATAATTGGCCATGAGCGTGATTTGCTCATTGGTTAGCTCACCAGAAGTACCCCAGTTAGGCATGCCAGCCGGTGAGCCGTAGGTGATCAGCGCCTCAAGGTACTGTTGACCCCGGGCTTGCGTAATGTCGGGTGTTAATGGTTTACCAGTAGCGCCTTTACGTAACACGCCGTGACAACCAGCACAGCGCTGGAAGTAGATTTCACGTGCACGCTCAAATTCAGCGTCAGATAGGTTGGGTGCGCCAGCGGTACGGATGATCTTACCGTCGCTGATCTCTGTGGTTGCAGCGGATTGATAGGCCGCTTGCGGATCGTCAACTTTGGTTTGTGCATGGGCACTGGCAACTGCAAGGCTTAGTGCTGAAGCGATAGCGAGCAGGCTAGTGCGTGCTGCGGTCGTTCTCATTGTCATGCTTTGTCTCCTTTTGAGTTCTGCATGTTTTTAATTTTAACAGTGAATTTCAACAGAACTCGGCGAGTGGTGCGAAAATCTTATTGTTAGGGTAACTGTTCTTGTATGGGTGTTTTGTAGTTTGGGTAGCTTGCTAACCATGTTGACAATAATGCTAAAGAAAGACTAAACAATCACCCTTGATGGCAATCAAGTTAACTGCGCTCTTTAATTGTCTATAGAGTGACAAGGTAGTTAAGCTGTCTAAAACCCAGTCAAGCAGTAGGATATGGTTATGCAAGAACAATCCAGCGCAATAATTGAAACAACTCCCTATTATCAAAATATAACCAACGAAGAAGAGATTTTCCGTCAAGCTTGGCAACATCAGCTTCCGGTCTTAATTAAAGGACCTACAGGCTGCGGTAAAACGCGCTTTGTCCAGTACATGGCCCACGCTCTCAACTTACCCCTGTACACAGTTGCCTGTCATGACGACTTAAGTGCTACAGATTTGGTAGGCAGGCATTTAATAGGTGCCGACGGAACCTGGTGGCAGGATGGTCCATTGACACGAGCCGTACGTGAAGGCGGTATTTGTTATTTGGACGAGGTGGTGGAAGCACGGCAGGATACAACGGTAGTGCTGCACCCATTGGCGGATGACCGTCGCGAGCTCTTTATTGAGCGTACCGGCGAAAGTTTACGTGCTCCCGACAATTTTATGCTGGTGGTGTCGTATAACCCCGGGTATCAAAATCTGCTTAAGGGTATGAAACCTAGTACCAGACAGCGCTTTGTAGCAATGCGCTTTGACTACCCTAGCTTTGAGCAAGAAGTCCATATTGTGGCCACCGAGGCCGGAGTCGATGAGAAACTAGCCGCTCAATTGGTGCGGTTAGGTCATGCGATTCGACGTCTCGAAAACCATGACTTGGAAGAGGTTGCCTCGACAAGGTTGTTAATTTTTACCGCGCGTATGATTAAAGCAGGCTTGCCTGTACGCCAAGCATGCATGGCCTGTTTGGCTGAGCCTCTAACCGATGACGCACAAACTGTTGCCGCACTCATGGATGTAGTCGATGTCCACTTTCACGTTGACTGAGCAACCGAAACATAAGCTGCCGGGTGATTTGGCTATGTGGATTTTTATCCTAGCCGAATTGGCAGCTTTTACGTTATTCATTCTTGCTTTCAGTATTACGCAACTACTTAAGCCTGAGATGTTTACGCTTGGGCGCGCACAGCTGGACAGCTCGACCGGCTTTGCGATGACCGCAGGTTTGTTGAGCTCTGGTTTTTTAGCAGCGTTGGCGGTTGAACGCGCGCGCAAAAACAAAGCACGACAAGGCAGTCTGTTGCTGATAGCTGCTATTGCCAGCGGCATGGTTTATGTTGTGCTGAAAATCAGCGAATACAGCCACTTGGCCGGTCTTGGTTTTGATCTTGAATACAATACGTTTTTCACTCTGTATTGGTTGACCACGGCTTTTCACTTTCTGCATGTGCTATTAGGTCTAACAGTGCTGAGTTTTTTGAGCTGGCGCTGCTGGAAAAATGTCTATAACGCACAAGAACACGCAGGGATGGAGTCAGGAGTAATGTACTGGCATATGGTGGATCTGGTCTGGGTGATTATCTTCCCGCTGGTTTATTTATTGGGTTAACGGCATGAAGCAAAAAAGCAACGAAGTGGTTTTGTTGGTCTGCTGGGTCGTGCTCATGCTGGCCACTATGGCGACCGTATACTGGGGCGCACAACAAAGCACGCTGGCGCTGCAATTGGCAGCAATTTTAGTTATCGCCATTGTAAAATCTGGGGTGATTATTGATGGCTTTATGGAGTTGCGCCACGCGTCCGTGCGTTGGCGCATGATTATGTATGGCTGGCCTGTGGCGATGAGTGTGGTAATCGCTGTTACTTTGCTTGCTGCACAAGCCGGTTAAATTGCTGCGCTACTTGTTCTATTTTGAACGGCGCTTGGACAAAACCAAAGTGTTGTCCCGCCGGACTGATAATAGCTAAATTGCCGCTGTGATCGACCGTGTAACCGGGTTGATTGGTATCGCCGGGAATAAAGGGAATACCCAGCGCGTTACTAAACTTTTGCACATCCGTCATATCTCCTGTGAACCCCTTAAAGTCTGGATGGAAAAAATTAAGATAAGCTCTGAGTTGCTGGGGCGTATCGCGATTAGGGTCGACGCTCACCATAATAAATTCAACCTGTTGCTGTGCTTGGGGTGTGAGTAAGCGGTGTATTTGTCGCATTTCAGCGAGGCTGGTTGGGCAAATATCTGGGCAATAGGTATAGCCGAAATAAACCAAATACCATTTATCTTTAAGCTCGGTTGTGACAATAGGCTCGTTGTTGCTGCTGTCAAAGCTTAGTGTGGGAATGTCTCTAGGTTTGGGCAAAGCGATGATGCCGGCAGCACGCAACTCTTCGTTGTGCTGATTAGGGCTGGGTGATTTGATGTTGGCGGCTGCGTAAATAATGATTAGTACCAACACCAAACTGGTGGTTGCGAGTAAAGCAAGCTGGATGGAGTTGCGCGACATTGGGAGATTCCTGACTGATAAAGGGTGACAAATACGTTATCACAGCAGGCTATGATTCCAATAGGCTGTGACTTTGGGCCGCTATCATACAGCCGCATGCGAACCCTAGCTGCTGCACCTGTGTTGAGCTAACGTGTAGAGGCTAAAGACGGCAAAACAAGAACCGTGTAAAATGCGCTTTTAATAGCAGGCTAACAGTAAATGAATCCAACAGTGAATCCCCGTCGTGGTTATGTGCTTGGCCTTACGGCTTACAGCGTGTGGGGTATGTTTCCTTTGTACTTTAAGACGCTTGAAGGGACTCCAGCGATTGAAGTGGTGATGCACCGTATTATTTGGTCTGCAATTTTCGGCGCTTTTTTATTGCTGATTTGGCGTCACCCCGGCTGGTTAAATGAATTAATTAAACACCCTAAGCGTTTGCTGGCTTTGGTGCTGTCAGGCTGCTTAATCGCCAGCAATTGGTTGACCTATGTATGGGCGGTACACAACGAGCATATGGTAGAGGCCAGTTTGGGGTATTACATTAATCCGTTGGTGAATGTGATGCTGGCGCTGGTGTTTTTGCGCGAAAGCCTAAGGCGCATGCAGTGGATGGCTTTGGGACTTGCTGGTCTAGGTGTCAGCGTGCAAATTTGGCAGTTGGGTACAGTGCCGTGGATTGCATT
>LFTS01000237.1 GCA_001513435.1 Gammaproteobacteria bacterium DTU040 | reverse complement strand
GCAGAAAACTTTGACCAACAGGTTATCGAAAAATCTTTCAGCACACCTGTTCTGGTGGATTTCTGGGCGGAGTGGTGTGCTCCTTGTAAAGCACTAATGCCGCTACTGGAAAAAATCACCGCCCATTACAACGGTGGCTTGTTACTGGCCAAGGTCAATTGCGATATTGAACAGGAAATAGTGGCACGCTTTGGCGTACGCAGCCTGCCTACCGTGGTGCTGTTTAAAGACGGTCAACCTGTGGATGGCTTTGCCGGTGCGCAACCAGAATCACAGATTAAAGAAATGCTCGCTAAACACTTGGCTGAACCCGAAGCGCCCAGTCTTTCACCGTTAGAACAGGCGCAGCAATTTTTTTATCAAGGCGAATTTGCACAAGCCGAAGCACTACTAAAAGCCCTACTGACTGAGGACAACAGCAACGCGCAAGCGCTAATTTTATTTGGTCGCTGCTTAATTGAACGTAATGAACTGGCAGAGGCTGAACAAGTACTTAATGCCGTCAACACCGATGAGCTCAAGCATGCACTGGCGGCTGCCAAGGCACAGCTGACTTTTTTACGTCAGGCTGAAAAAATGCCAGAAATGGCCGATTTAAAAACGCGCATTGCGCAAGATGCCAATGATGACGAAGCGGTGTATCAATTGGCCATTCAACAGCTGGCCCGCCAACAGTACGAACCTGCACTACAAGCACTATTGTTAATTTTTACGCGCAATCGCAGTTTTAACGAAGGCGCTGCACACCGCACTCTGCTGCAGGTTTTTGATCTGCTGGGTACAGAGCACCCGCTAGTGACAGACTATCGCCGCAAGCTCTATCAAGCGCTGTACTGATTTTTTGTTAATGAGTGAGTCGCGGCTTAAGCCAAGACTCACTTGCATCGCCAGCTTAAGCGAAAAACAACCGTTTCAACTCTGCACCCGGATCCTGTGCGCGCATAAAGGCTTCGCCCACTAGAAAACCATGCACATTATTAATCTGCATTAGCTCCACATCGGCGCGCTGTAAGATACCGCTTTCAGTGATCACAATACGGTCCTTAGGAATACGCGGTAGCAAATCCAATGTCGTGGCCAACGACACCTCAAAGGTGTGCAAATCGCGGTTATTAATGCCTACCAAGGGCGTGTCTAATACCTCTAATACGCGGTCCAGCTCATCGGCAGTGTGCACCTCAGCCAAGACATCAAGGTCGAGTTCTTTAGCCGCTGCCGCTAGCTCTTGCATCTGCGCATCTGACAAGCATGCGGCAATTAGCAAGATAGCGTCCGCTTCAATCGCGCGCGCTTCCAACACCTGATAGGGGTCAATCATAAAGTCCTTGCGAATCACCGGCAGGCTGCACGCGTTTCGTGCTTCTTGCAGGTAACGATCGGCACCCTGAAAGAAATCAATATCCGTCAGCACCGACAGGCAGGCAGCACCCGCTGCCGCATAGCTGTGGGCAATGTCTGCAGGCACGAAATTCTCACGCAAAACACCTCGACTTGGCGAAGCTTTTTTAATTTCCGCAATTACAGCCGCTTGCTTAGCAGTTACTTTACGCTGCAGCGCTTGAGCAAAACCGCGTACAGGTGTTACATCAGAAATTTGCGCTTCCAGTTCAGACAAGCTCACTATAGCTTTGCGCTGAGCTACTTCCTCCTGCTTACGCAGCACTATTTTTTCTAATACCGTCGGCATGCTCATGCTCAAGACTCCTGCTTAAAAACTGAAGTAAAGGATACCAACTCGACCAGCTTTTCCAAAGCCAGCCCGGTATATATAGTGTCGTGGGCGCGCTGCACGCCTTCTTCGAGACTTGCGGCTATGCCACTGACATAAATCGCCGCGCCCGCATTTAGGGCAATCATTTCTGCCGCTTTGTGCGCGTAAGGCAGTTCACGAGCGAGAAAAGTATCTTTAATCAACGCATAAGACGCGGCGGAGTCCGTGACTTCCAAGCCAATCAGCGACTGGCTATTAATGCCAAAATCTTCTGGCTGAATACGGTACTCGCGGATTTCGCCGTCTTTTAATTCTGCTACATGGGTCGGTGCGCCTAGGCTGATTTCATCCATGCCATCCTGTGCGTGCACCACCATCACATGGGTGCTGCCTAGTCGTTGTAGCACCTCAGCTAGCGGGCGACACAGTTGGCGACTGAACACACCTATCACTTGGTTTTTAACCTGCGCTGGGTTAGTCAGCGGCCCGAGGATATTAAACAGGGTACGCAAGCCCAGTTCTTTGCGCGGCCCCAAGGCATGACGCATCGCGCCGTGATGTGCGGGGGCAAACATAAAGCCCACGCCTACGGTTTCTACGCAGCGCGCCACCTGTTCGGGGGTTAAGTCCAAATGGACACCGGCGGTTTGCAGTAAATCTGCACTGCCGCTATTGCCAGACACCGCGCGATTACCGTGCTTAGCCACATGACCGCCTGCTGCCGCCACCACAAAGGCCGCCGCTGTGGAGACGTTAAAGATATTCATGCCATCGCCGCCAGTGCCGCAAGTGTCCACCAAGTAAGGCACATTCACGGTGACCGGTTCAGCTAACTCGCGCAATACCTGCACCGCACCGACGATCTCGTCAATGCTTTCACTTTTCATCCGCAATCCAATCAGGAAAGCCCCAATCTGAGCGTCCGTACATTGGCCAGTCATAATCTGGCGCATCACCGATTGCATTTGCTCGGTACTTAAATCCAGATTATTCACTATCCAGTTCAGTGCTTCTTTAATGTGCATTGTTCTACCTTCTATCTGTCTACTGCTTAGAGCAGTTCTTTGCGCAGCTGTGCCGGACTCTTAGGCGACAACAAGCCGGGCGCTATATCAAACACTGTTTTCGCGCCAATATCGCTTAAACGACTCAGCCGGTGCACAGCACGGGCATAAGCAACCAACACGCTGGCGGTAAACTCGGGATTGCTGTTTAGCTTAAGCGAGAACTCCATCACCTGATCATTGTCCAGCGCACTTTTACCACTTCGAATAACAAAACCACCGTGCGGCATGGCGCTGTGCTCATTGGCTAGAGTGTTCTCATCAATAAAGTGAACTGTCGTGTCGTAATCCGCAAAGTAAGCTGGCATGGTCACAATCGCTTGGCGGACCTGATCCGCATCCGCACCCTCTTCCAGCACAACATAGCACTCACGCACATGTTTTTCTTTGGTACTTAACTCTGGCAGCGCGCCACTGCGCACCCGCTCAATGGCATCAGTGGACGGAATGGTGTATTGCACGCCCGCTTTGACGCCGGGCACACGGCGCACGGCATCCGAGTGGCCTTGGCTTAAGCCCTTACCCCAAAAGGTATAGGTTTCACCGACGGGCAAAATGGCTTCGCCCACGAGTCTATTAATCGAAAATAAGCCTGGGTCCCAACCTGCGGAGAGCAAGTACACATGCCCTGATTCGCGTGCGGGTTTGTCCACGCTGTTGTAATACTCAGGAATCTGCGCGTGGGTATCGTAGCTGTCGACGGTATTAAACAAGCCCGCCATGTAAGGACCTTGCTCGGGCAGATCGGCTTTAGAGCCGCCGCACAGAATCATTACGTCAATCTCGTCCTGATAGGCGGCCACTTCATCAATCGCATAGACCGGCACGCTCGTATCCAATAGTTGCACGCTGGCAGGCTCTCGGCGGCTAAACACGCCGACCAAACGCATATCAGGCGACTGCTGCAGTGCGGCTTCAACGCCACGGCCAAGGTTGCCGTAGCCGGTTATCCCAATGCGGATTTGTTGTGTCATTGTTTCACCTGTTTTATTGCTAAAGGGCGTCAAGCGCGTAGCGGCTAACGCTTAATTTGGTTGCGCTAAAGCCACGGCTTTAAACATAGCGCGGCGCTTGTTGAGGGTTTCTTCCCATTCAGCAGCGGGCTTAGAGTCCGCCACAATGCCAGCTCCGGCCTGCACATGCAAAACGCCCTGCGCAATAATGGCAGTGCGGATAGCAATGGCCATATCCATATTGCCATTCCACGCCCAGTAGCCGACCGCACCGCCATAGATACCGCGTTTAACTGGCTCTAGCTCATCAATGATTTGTAAAGCACGCAGCTTAGGCGCACCCGATAGCGTACCCGCAGGTAAAATCGCTTTCAGTGCATCCATGGCCGTTAAGTCGGGGTTAAGCTGTCCCGTCACGTTGGAGACTATATGCATCACATTGGAATAACGCTCAACCACCATGCGCTCCGTCACTTTGACCGTCGCCTCATCCGCGACCAACGCCACATCCGCACAGCCTAAATCGATCAGCATTTCATGCTCAGACAGCTCTTTTTTATCAGCCATCAGCTCGCGTTCTAACGCCACGTCTTCTTCTTGCGTGGCGCCACGTGGGCGCGTGCCGGCAATGGGTCGCACCGTCACTAAGCCTTCTTCAACCCGCACCAATACCTCGGGTGAGCTGCCGACCACATGGAAATCATCCATGTTAAAAAAGTACATATAGGGCGTGGGATTAAAGCAACGCAGCGCACGGTAGAGATCAATAGGTGCTGCTGTGAACGGCACTGACATGCGCTGGGAAATCACCACCTGTAAGCAGTCACCGGCAGCAATGTCGTCTTGAATTCGCGCAACGGCTTGCTCAAAAGCTTCGCGAGAAAAGCTGGATTCAAACTCGGGCTCGACAGTATTCATGTGGTTTAAGTCGACACCCAAGCGCGGTTGAATCGGCTGACGCAAACGCGCGGTCAATTCATCCAAACGCTGCTGGCCGCGGGCATAGGCATCCGGCTCATTCGGGTCCGCTAAGACAATGGTGTACAGCGTGCCTGCGAGGTTATCAAACACCACCACTGCATCAGACACTAACAACAAAATGTCTGGGGTCTGCAAAGCATCGGGATTCGGACACGCGCCCAGTTCTGGCATCACATAACGCACGCTGTCATAACCAAAGTAGCCAACCAAACCACCGTTAAAACGCGGCAAGTTTGGCAAACTCGGCACTGAGTAGCGGGCTTTAAAGGCTTCAATAAAACTTAAGGGGTCGGCACACTGCTGCTGTTCAACCTGCTCGCCATCGGTAGTGACGGTGACTTCATCCCCACTGACGCGCAGCTGGGTGCGGCTTGGCAAACCAATAATGGAATAACGCCCCCACTTCTCACCGCCCTGAACGGACTCGAGCAAATAGGAATAAGGCGCATCGGCCAGTTTTAAATACACAGACAGCGGGGTGTCAAAGTCAGCCAAGGTCACGCGCGATAATGGGATGCGGTTATAGCCTTGGCTGGCAAGCTGCAAAAATTCTTCTTGGGTCATAAGCAGGTCTCGTGGAGGAGGAGAGAGTTCAATAAAAATACGCAAAGCCAGTCGCACAAGCGACTACAAACAAAATTTAAGCGCGCCAGCGCCAACGACGCCAAACTATTAAAAACGGCCAATCTTGTTGTTTACGTACTAAAGCCACGAGTGTTTCCTTAGTGAATTTAGGAGAAATTATCAGTATTTCAGGCGGATAACATTAGCGCAGCTTAACCCTGTATGCAAGATTTTCTCTTTATGCCTGCGTATTAGATTAGACAATTAAATGCGTCGTTTCATTTAGACAAAATCAACGCACTTTTTCCTTTTTAACAAGGGCGCTGGTATTATTCGCGTTTTCCTTGGCCGACCTATTTATCATGCTTGAGCGCATTTTCCAGTTAAACGCACATAACACCACGGTGCGTACCGAGATCCTTGCCGGTATCACCACTTTCTTAACCATGGCTTATATTCTGTTTGTTAACCCCAGCATGCTGGCGGAAACAGGCATGGATATTGGTGCGGTGTTTGTTGCTACCTGTTTGGCTGCCGCTATCGGCTCTTCCATTATGGGCCTGCTCGCTAATTACCCTATTGCTCTGGCTCCCGGCATGGGTTTGAACGCCTTTTTCGCCTACACTGTAGTGCTGACCATGGGTTATAGCTGGCAAGTTGGTCTAGGGGCAGTGTTTATCTCAGGCGTGCTGTTTTTTGCCATGTCGCTGTTTAAGGTGCGCGAGTGGATTATCAATAGCATCCCGTTGCCGTTACGCTCGGCTATCAGCGCCGGTATAGGCTTATTTCTTGCATTGATTGCGTTAAAAAACGCCGATATTGTGGTTGCTCATCCAGCAACATTAGTGAGCTTAGGCGATCTCAGCCAACACGGCCCCATCCTTGCCGCACTAGGTTTTATGATTATCGTGACCCTGTCTTATCGCAAGGTTACCGGTGCAGTAATGATTGGCATATTACTGGTAACCGTCGTCTCCATTCTCTTAGGTTTTTCTCAACTAGACGGCATTGTTAGCGCACCGCCCAGTCTTGCGCCAACGCTGATGCAGCTGGATATAGCCGGTGCTTTAGATGTGGGATTGATCAGCGTGATTTTTGCGTTTTTGTTTGTCGACCTGTTTGATACCTCCGGCACTCTGATTGGTGTTTCCCAGCGCGCCGGTTTGGTCGATGAAAAAGGACAGATGCCTAAGCTGGGGCGCGCACTATTAGCAGACAGTACCGCCACCATGGCCGGCGCTTGCATGGGTACATCAACTACAACCAGCTATGTGGAGTCCGCTGCCGGCGTAGCTGCCGGTGGCCGTACGGGGTTAACCGCTTGTGTGGTGGCGTTATTGTTTTTACTCAGCCTGTTTTTCGCCCCACTGGCGAGCGCTATTCCAGCCTACGCTACCGCACCCGCACTGTTTTTTGTCGCCGTACTAATGACCGAAGGCTTAGCTAAAATTGACTGGCAGGATCTAACGGTCGCTGCGCCCGTCGTGATCACTGCATTAACGATGCCGCTCACGTTTTCCATTGCCAACGGCATTGCTTTTGGCTTTATTAGCTGGACGGTAATTAAGCTACTCAGCGGCCGTTACAAAGACATCAATAGCGCATTATGGATTCTGTCTATTCTGTTCATTATAAAACTCGGATTTTTTCCATAAGCATGATTACTGACTTCTCTGCCACTGCCTACCAGCAACAACTTGCTGATAAAAAAACACGCCTCAACCAGCTGCTAGCGCCTTTCACCCCACTTCAACCGCAGGTATTTGAGTCGCCGGCGCAGCATTTTCGCTTGCGTGCGGAATTCCGTGTGTGGCATCAGGGGGAGGAATCCTTTTACGCCATGTTTAATCCGCAGGATAAGCGCACGCCGATTTTGCTTGAGCAGCTGCCCATCGCCAGCGAATTGATTAACCAATTAATGCCACGGCTCAAAGCTGCTTGGCAGGCGAGCAAAGAGTTGTCGCACAGATTGTTTCAGGTTGAGTTTTTAACCACATTATCAGGCGAGGCTTTAGTGACGCTGTGTTATCACCGCCCACTGGGTGAGGCTTGGCGGCAGGAAGCAGAAAAGCTAGCTAAAGAGTTAGGGATAGGTTTAATTGGTCGCTCTCGCGGACAACGTCTGGTAATTGGTCATGACCACGTCAACGAGCAACTGAGCGTTGCAGGGCGCAGCTTTAGTTATCGCCAACCAGAAGGTGCTTTTACTCAACCTAACGGTGTGGTCAACCAGCATATGCTGAATTGGGCCTATCAGGCGCTGGGCGAACGTGATGATGATCTGCTTGAGCTGTATTGCGGCAACGGTAACTTTACTTTGCCGCTGTCCACGCGCGTACGTAAGGTGCTGGCCACTGAAATCAGCAAAACCTCAGTCAATGCGGCCATCGCTAATCTAACCGCTAACGATATAGACAACATCGAGCTGGTGCGCCTATCCGCGGAAGAACTCACCCAAGCGCTGCAAGGCGTGCGCCCGTTCCGCCGTTTGGCGCATGTGGATTTAAGCAGCTATGAGTTTGGTACCGTATTTGTCGACCCGCCCCGGGCCGGCATGGATGTGGATACCTGCGAGTTGGTGCGCCGCTTTCCCAGAATTTTATATATTTCCTGCAATCCAGACACCCTAGCCGCCAATATCGCTCAGCTTGCCGACACCCACCGTATTACCCAGTGTGCTCTGTTTGATCAGTTTCCATGGACGGAGCATATAGAGACTGGAGTGCTGCTAGAAAAGCTTTAAACCTGCCTACTCACCCCAGCGCGGTAACATAGTTTGTGGAATATCCAGCTGATTTAAAATCCGCGCTACCACAAAATCAATCAAATCATCCACTGATTGCGGCTGATGATAAAAGCCGGGTGAGGCAGGCAGGATCACTGCGCCCATTTGACTCAGCTTGAGCATGTTCTCTAAGTGAATCGATGAATAAGGTGCTTCGCGCGGCACTATTATCAGCTGGCGGCGCTCTTTTAGGGTGACATCTGCTGCACGTTCAATCAGATTATTACTCGCGCCTGTGGCAATCGCCGACAAAGTCCCCATCGAACAAGGCACCACCACCATGGAGCTGGGCGCCCCTGAGCCTGAGGCAACCGGCGCCATCCAGTCTTCCTGGCTGTGTACATGAATTTGATCGGGCGCTGCACCCGTATATTCGGTCAAAAAGTGCTGCATGGCTTGCGCTTTAGGTGGCAAGCAAACGTCCGTTTCTGTAGCCATCACCAGCAACGCTGCTTTGGAAATCAAAAAATGCACCTCGCGCTCTTCCTGCACCAAGCAGTCCAGCAGGCGCAGACCGTATTGCACGCCAGATGCACCGGTCATCGCTAGAGTGATTCGTTTCGTGCCACTCATTTAACTCTCCAATGCTTTAGCAAGTAACTGCGGCAACCCACCAAAACCACCATTGCTCATCAGTACCACATGGGTTGCGGGTGTTGCTTGTTTTAGCACCTGCTCGACAATGCCATCCAAACTGCCGAGTACCTGGGTAGGCACGGGCGCATTCTGCAGCGCTGCGGCCAAATCCCAACCTAGGGTCTCCGGTGCATACCAAATCGCCAAGTCCGCAGCAGCAGTTGAAGGGGCTAAACCCTCGCGATGCGCACCCAACTTCATAGAATTGGAGCGCGGTTCAATCACCGCAATAATTTTATCGGCGCCGACCTGATGCCTTAAACCCTGCAGCGTGCTTTCAATGGCGGTGGGGTGATGGGCAAAGTCATCGTACAAAACGACACCTTTACTATCAGTGATTTTTTCCATACGTCTTTTAACGCTTTTAAACTGCGCCAGCGCTGCAATAGCTTGCGCGGGTAACACGCCCACATGACGTGCAGCGGCAATAGCAGCTAAGGCATTAGCCACATTATGCTGACCGGTTAACGACCAATGCACTTCACCCTGCAGCTCCTTGTCGAACAGCACCTTAAAGGCACTGCCGTCAGCACTGATGAGTTCCACTTGCCACTGTCCGGCATCGCCCGTGGTTTGTGTCGGCGTCCAGCAGCCGCGCTGCACTACTCGCTCCAGCGCAGACTCTTGCGCCGGATAGATGACTAAGCCATTGCTGGGCACTGTGCGCAGCAGGTGATGGAACTGGGTTTCAATCGCGGCTAAATCGGCAAAAATATCCGCATGGTCAAATTCAAGATTATTTAGCACCAAAGTACGCGGACGGTAATGAATAAACTTAGAGCGTTTGTCGAAAAAGGCACTGTCATACTCATCGGCTTCTACGACAAAAAAATCACTGCCCCCTAAGCGCGCGGACACGGAGAAGTTTTGCGGCACACCGCCAATCAAAAAACCGGGCTGCATGCCCGCATCTTCTAAAATCCATGCCAACATACTGGAAGTCGTAGTTTTGCCATGGGTGCCCGCTACTGCCAGCACCCATTTACTCTGCAACACATGCTCAGACAGCCACTGCGGCCCGGAGGTATAAGGCAGTCCGCGCTCCAACACATATTCCACCGCCGGATTGCCGCGCGACAGCGCATTGCCGATGACCACCAAATCAGGGGCGGGCTGTAAATGCTCCGGATGATAACCCTGAAGCAGCTCAATTCCCTGCTGCTCAAGCTGCGTACTCATTGGCGGATAAACATTGGCATCTGAGCCGGTAACCCTGTAACCCTGCTGCTTGGCGAGAATGGCGAGCGAACCCATAAAGGTGCCGCAGATACCCAGAATATGAATGTGTTGACTCATTGCTGCCTCATTTTTTAGAGTGCTTGCCAGATAAAGCATTCTGGACCATGCTTGCACTCGTATTAGTTAGTATAGGATTTTTTCATTTATGCGTATTTTCCAAGCTACTCTTGAACACCTAGAAGCACTCACTCCGCTGTTTGTCGCCTATCGTGAATTCCATGGCGCCATGCCAGCCACCGCGCTATCTAAAGAGTTTTTACAGCAGCGTATAGAAAAGCAAGAATCGGTAATTTTCGTGGCCGTGCAGGATGAGCAGTTACTTGGTTTTTGCCAAGTTTACCCCAGTTTCTCTTCTTTATCCCTACGTCCCGTTTGGATTTTGAATGATATCTTTGTCAAAGAAGAGTATCGCGGGAAGCAGATTGCCGAAAAACTTATTCGCTATACCCTTGAGCAGGCTGCCGCCAGTGACGTAGTGCGTATTCGCGTTTCTATTAGCCAATACAACGAAGTAGCCCAACGTTTATTTGAATCAACCGGCTTTGCTGAAGACCCCGTATTTAGGAATTATATTCAGACAATGGCTTAGTCTGTTGGTATTGAACTGCAGGCTGTTTATAATTAACCCGTTTTTCATTTATTGCACGGAACCCTTTATGAGCTATAGTAAAATCCCCGCAGGAAAAGACCTGCCCAATGACATTAACGTCATTATTGAAATTCCTGCCAATCACGCGCCGATCAAATACGAAGTCGATACCGAAACGGACTGCTTGATGGTGGATCGTTTTATGGCTACGCCGATGTTTTATCCAGCGAACTATGGCTTTATTCCAAATACGCTAGCCGATGATGGCGATGCCCTCGATGTTTTAGTGGTTACCCCTTACCCGGTCGCGCCAGGCTCAGTTATCCGTTGCCGCGCCGTTGGCGTACTTAACATGACCGACGAAGCTGGTGGCGATGCCAAGCTGCTTGCCGTACCCCACGAGAAGCTAACCCAACTCTATAACCATGTGCATGAGTACTCCGATCTTCCGGCGTTACTTATTGAGCAAATCAAGCACTTCTTTGAAAACTACAAAGATTTAGAGAAAGGTAAATGGGTTAAAGTAGAGGGCTGGGATAACGCCGCAGCAGCACGCGATGCCATTAGTAAGTCAGTGGCTGCATTTAAAAAGGCTGAGTAATACCCGCAAAAGCCGACCTCAGAGTCGGCTTTTTATTGACAGACAAGCAGCCGCAATCCACAGATAACAACCCGAGTCCTATTTATGTCCAGCAAGAAAGCATCTTTTTCCTTTGAGCAGTCTTTAGACGCGCTAGAAACCACCGTCGAACAACTGGAAAGCGGTGATCTTACTCTTGAAGATGCGCTACAGGCTTTTGAGAAAGGTATCAGCCTAACCCGTGAATGCCAGCAAGCCTTAAATCAAGCACAAACACGCATTAATGTGCTACTAGAAAAAAACGGTGAGCTGGTCGAGCAGCCACTAAACACTGCAGACACAAACCAAGCAAAAGTTGAAAGTGCGGCAGAGGACGACTTTGATGCGAGCGGGGATATTCCATTTTGATCGCCGCTTACCAATCCTATTGCCAATCTCTGGTTGACCCCGTACTCGAGCAACTCTTTCAAGCACCCCACGCCAATATGACGCGCCTGTATGAGGCGATGCGCTACAGCGTTATGAACGGCGGTAAAAGAGTGCGCCCCTTGCTGGTAGTGGCCAGCTGTGAAGCAGTCGCAGGCGATCCTAAACGCGCCATAGGCGCCGCTTGTGCGGTCGAGTTAATCCATGCTTACTCGCTGGTACACGATGACCTACCCGCCATGGACAATGATGCTTGGCGTCGTGGACAACCCACCACCCATATTGCCTTTGATGAGGCCTATGCCATTTTGGCCGGTGACGCGCTGCAAGCTTTAGCTTTTGAAGTGCTTTGTGATGCCGTGCACTCACCCGTACCCGAATCAACCCGCCTGCAAATGTTACAACTACTGACGAAAGCAGCCGGCGCAGCGGGCATGGTCGGCGGACAAGCCATAGACCTTAGCGCTACAGGTCAACAAGTCGATCAACAGCACTTAGAGCACATGCACAGACACAAAACTGGCGCTCTAATTCGCGCCAGCGTCGTGCTTGGCGGTATGGCGGGCGGCAGTGTTAGCGACTCATGTCTTGCGTCGCTAACAAGTTACGCCGAGGCCATAGGACTGGCTTTTCAAGTGCAAGATGACATTCTTGATATTACCAGCAGCACTCAGGTGCTAGGCAAGCAGCAAGGCAGTGATAGCCAGCAAGCCAAATCAACCTACCCCAACTTACTTGGTCTACAGCAAGCGCAGCAGTACGCCCTGCAATTGCGCGACCAAGCTTTGGCGGCACTGGATAGCTTTGATAGCAAAGCCGACCCATTGCGCCAGCTAGCTGACTATATCGTGCAGCGCAAAAATTAAGGCTCGCTTATAGAGCTGCTAGGCAAGCTTTTTTACAAAGACTTTTTAGAGTGCAAAAAAAAACGCTTAACAACTGTTAAGCGTTTTTTATATGGTGGGTCGTGCGGGGTTCGAACCTGCGACCAATTGGTTAAAAGCCAACTGCTCTACCACTGAGCTAACGACCCGAAAATGGTCGGGGTAGAGAGATTCGAACTCCCGACATCCTGCTCCCAAAGCAGGCGCGCTACCAGACTGCGCTATACCCCGAAAATTTGGCTCCGCGACCAGGGCTCGAACCTGGGACCCAACGATTAACAGTCGTTTGCTCTGCCGACTGAGCTATCGCGGAACTGTACTGAAGGCTCTGCTTGGTAAGAAGTTTTCCCCTATCAGTGGCGCGCTATTCTACTGAATAATCATAATGTGTCAAGCCTAAACCTTGTTTTTCTTTCTTAAGCCAAAATTTGTTATGCTTAAGCCATCGTATTACACACTAGTTAGCCCCAGCAGTTAGCCCCAGCACGATACCTGCCAAACTTCGCTACTGCTGTGTTTTTACTAACCTTATCGCTATCGGTTGCCCCTATTATGCGCAGAACTAAACAAGAAGCCGACAAAACTCGCTCTGACCTGTTAACAGCCGCAGAGATTTTGTTTCTCGAAAAAGGGGTTGCCCACACATCCTTAGAGCAAATTGCTAAATATGCAGGTGTAACGCGCGGTGCTATCTATTGGCACTTTAAAAACAAAGCTGATTTGTTTCATGCCATGCTTAATCAGGTCCGCTTGCCCACAGAAATCATCGCACAACGCATCAAGCAGTGCGATCCTGAAGATCCCGTGGCAGGACTACGCAACCTCTGTGTCGATGCATTAGCGTCCCTGTTAGTCGATGAACGCAAAAAGCGTATTTTCACTATCCTAATGCGCCGCTGTGAGTTTACTGACGAGCTCAAAGAAGCTGAACAACAACATGAAGCCTTTATCAAAGCCTTTATACAGCTGTGCACAGAGCTTTTTTCTGAGCAAAAAACGGCTCAACGCTTACGACCCGGCTTCACCCCACACATGGCTGCCGTTGCTATACACGTTTTGTTTATTGGTATTTTAAGTGATTGGTTACGCGACGCTGAAGTTATTGATATTCAGCACTGCCAACCTTACTTTGATGCGCTGTTGCATGGCATCTTTAATGACTGGAGCGCCCCTTCCATCAAGCCCTGCGCGCAGAGCTTGAGTAAATCACTGTAGGGTTAATTGATTTCCTGAACTATGCTGGCAAAAGTACGCGGCCAAGGCTTATTGCTACGCAGCTCAGCCGGCAAATTTCTTGCAGCAGCCACAGCCGTCTCATGATTGGCAAAACTTCCGTAGGTCACCACGTATAAATATTTACCTTGGTGCTGCTTACGGAAATAATGGTACTGCTGGCCATTCTTTTGCACGAAGTTCTTCGCAGTTTGTTCACTTGCGCTGGCGAAAACCTGCAGTGCAAAACGCTGTCTAGGTTGCTGGGCATACCAAGCACCGCCTTGTGTTGCCGCTTTAACTGGCGGAGCAGCACTTTTCTTGGCGGGCGCGGGTTGCTTTACTGCTGCAGGTGCTGCTTTAGGTTGTACCGCAGGCGTTGGAGTTTGTTTTGCCACTGGCGCTGGCGGCTCTGGCACAGCCTGTTCGGCCGGCTTCACCTCTGTTTGCGCTATCGCTACCTCAACCATAGTCTCTTGCTGCGTTAACCTTGACTCAACTGGCTCTGCTGCTTGCTGCGTATTATCCACTGCCATTGGTAGCTGCAAGGGTACTCGCTGCGTATTAGGCGCTGCACTCTGCTCGTTAACACGTTGACTAGAAACCATCGCGCGCTCAATCGGCGCATCCACCACATCATCAACTCTAACCGCTACCGGTTGTTCATCTTGCTGATATAAAAAATATATAAAGACAAAGGCTATCGCCAGTAACGCTAATAAATACTTATAGGGTAAAGGAGGCAAAGTTTTACGTCTGGGCCGATCAAAAATGCGCGCCATTAATAAGTCTTTGGCCGCTTGGTTAACCAGTCCAGGCCAGCCACCTGATTCAGCACATAATCGCTCAAGCTCAGTTTCTGTGAAAATGTCTAGGGATTGCCCGGCTGCTTCCAATCTGACCTGCAAATAACCGCGAATATCAGCCGCCGACCAAGGCTCTAGTTCAATCGCGTGATGCTCTATCTCATCATTCGTCTGCTCAATATCTGCCAGCGTGGTTTGCAATGAAGGCTCGCCAAATAAAAATACCGATGCGCGGGCCGCTCCATTGCCTTTGGCAAGACGTTGCAGCAATACAATGGCGGACTCATTTAAAGCATGGGCATCATCAACCAGTATATGCACATCCGTGCCCGCAAGCGTGCTCTGCTCAATCGCATTGAGCAACCCTAAAACATCAGGTTGTTCCGCCTTTAATCCATGGGCTATGTGTTGCATCAGGATCCCAGCATCCTGTGCCTGCACGCCTGAAATAACAATATTCGTGGCTGTTTCTTTAGCTGCCGCAACCGTCGCATGACGCAGTACTGTTTTACCACTGCCTCTAGGACCCGTAATGAGCAACAGGAAGTTTCCGTAGCGCGCAAAATGTATAAGCTGCTCTAACACACTTCGGCGTTTAGCTTTATAAAACTGAAAACTGGAGCTACGCTCGGCAAAAGGATCAAATTTAAACTGGTAATGCTCTAGATAAAGATCGTTGGCCTGCGAAATATCCATCGTTGTTCCGTGCTTAAGCAATGTGATTGTTTACTAGAATTTTGTAGTCTGTATTTAAAACTTGTTCTAATAAATCTCGTGAATAGTCTGCTGTAATGATTGCGCGTCCCAGCCCTTGCAAAAGCACTAAGCGAATCTGCCCATCCAAAGCTTTTTTATCAACGGCCATATGCGTTAAATAATCTTGCGCACGCATGCTAGGCGGCGGAATAACTGGTAGTTTAGCGGTCTGCAATAACGTCACGCCTCGCTGCAACTCTTGAGCCGTTATCCAACCAAGCTGCTTGGACATATACAAGGCCATCACCGTGCCTGCACCTACCGCCTCACCATGCAGCCAGTTGCCGTAGCCCTGCTCTGTCTCAATGGCATGACCAAAAGTATGCCCAAGATTCAAGATAGCTCTGATGCCGGATTCTCGCTCATCTTGCGCCACCACTTCGGCTTTTATCGCACAAGAACGCTTAATGGCATAACTGAGCGCTTGCTCATCAAGCTGTAACATGAAGTGAATATTTTCTTCCAGCCAAGTCAAAAATTGTGGGTCATAAATAAAACCGTATTTAATAACCTCAGCCAGTCCCGCAGCCAGCTCTCGTTCGGGCAGTGTAGATAGTGTTTGGGTATCTATAATTACCGCTTGTGGCTGATAAAAAGCGCCGACCATGTTTTTGCCCAGCGGATGATTGATACCTGTTTTGCCACCGACTGAGGAGTCCACCTGGGAGAGCAACGTAGTAGGTACTTGAATAAAATTAACGCCACGCTGGTAACAGGCTGCGGCAAAACCCGCCATATCGCCTATAACACCACCACCTAAAGCAATAATGGTGGTTTTACGATCATGCTGTTCTTGTAGTAAAGCATCAAATATAAGTTGCAGCGTTTGCCAGTTTTTATAGGATTCACCGTCCGGCAAAATTATTTCTGTTACCTGATACTCGGCTAAGGCTGCTTTAACTCGCGCTAAATAAAGAGGCGCTATAGTTTCATTGGTGACAATGGCTACACGCCGCCCTTGGATATGCGGAGCATACAACTCTGGGTTATCTAATAGCTTTGAACCGATATAAATTGGATAGCTGCGCTCAGCAAGATCTACTTTTAGCTTTTGCATAACATTACTACTTGGTCACAGTGGATACTTGCTGGAAGTATAATCTTAACTGCATGCTTATGCTATTGCAGCTAATTGAGCTATGATTTCCTGCACCACAAGGCGCGGTGGACGCGTATCTGTCTCAATTATGATATCCGCTATCTCGCGGTATAAGGGCTCTCTGATTTCCAACAAGTCTTCTAGAACTTTGCGCGGATTTTCCGTTTGCAGCAGCGGACGGCTCTTATCCCTTGCGGTACGCTCTAGCTGATGCTCTACTGAAGTGTGCAAATAAATAACGATGCTGCGACTGGCCATTATTTTTCGGTTCTCAGGCTTTAAAATAGCTCCACCACCGGTTGCCAGTATCAGTCCGGACTCTTGCAGTAAATCGCCGATCGCCTGCTCTTCCCTAACCCGGAAACCTTCTTCCCCTTCAAGATCGAAAATGAGCGGAATGCTTGCGCCAGTCCGCTCTTCAATTTCTCGATCTGAGTCTTTGAAACTCAGCTGTAACTCTTTTGCCAGTAAGCGGCCGATGGTGCTTTTACCAGCTCCCATCGGGCCAACTAGAGTTAGATTTTTATAGCGCATTAATAATTCAGACTAACTGCTTGATTGCTCATAATGCGCGGCGTAATAAAAATTAGCAGCTCGCTTTTATTATCCTGAACAAAATCACGCTTGAATAGACGACCAACAAAAGGCACGTCACCTAAGAAGGGGACTTTCTCTACAGTTTTGATCTGCGCGTTAGAGAATACACCACCAATAACAATGGTCTCACCGTCCGACACCAGTACTTTTGCATTCACTTCGTTTTTCTTAAGTGATGGCACACCATCAATTGCATTAGCAAAATCAGGCTCGTCCTTGGTGACCTTCACATCCATAATAATGCGATTATCTGGTGTGATTTGTGGCGTAACCTCAAGAGAGAGTACCGCCTCTTTAAATGAAGTGCTGGTTGCACCACTTGAACTGGCTTCCTGATAAGGAATTTCTGAACCCTTCATGATTTTGGCGGTTTCTTTATCTGCAGTAACTACCTTAGGCTGAGAAACAACTTCACCATGACCGGATTTCTCCATAGCAGACAACTGCAAGTCTAAGATGGCGTTATTGGTAACAAAACCAAGCCCTATGCCTGAGGTTGAACCATTTGCCGCTAAGTCAACAAAAGGACTGTTTAGTGGCGTTTCACGAACACCCGGGAAACGTCCTGTTTGTCTGCCACTATCAGTAGGATCATCAGCTACACCAAGGTTGCCATTTTTACCCCAAGCGTTCCATTTGCTGCCGTTGGCCCACAGGTTTCCACCCCAACGAACACCTAAGCTTTTGTCATAACCAACATCCGCTTCAACTATACGTGCCTCGATCATAACCTGACGCATTGGTATATCAAGCTGTACAACAATGCGGCGCAGCTCATCCAAGCGTTCTTGGGTTTGGTAAGCAATGATGCTATTGGTCCGGTCATCCACCGTAATGGAGCCACGCTCAGCACCTTGGCCGCTGGTGACCTGCTGGAATAGTGCTGCCATTTGCGAGGCTTTCGCGTAATTCACCTGAATAAGTTCGCGGCGTAACGGCGCTAGCTCGGCAATTTGCTGTTGTGCCTCTAACTCTTGGCGCTCACGCTCTGCAATTTCTGCAGCGGGCGCAACCAGCAATACGTTACCGACTTTACGCTTATCCAAACCTTTGGTTTTCAACACTAGGTCAAGCGCCTGATCCCAAGGAACGTTTTGCAAACGTAAAGTAATATTGCCCTGCACTGTATCACTGGCTACTAAGTTCAAATCAGTGAAATCAGCTATTAACTGCAGCACTGAACGCACATCAATGTCTTGGAAGTTAAGCGACAGTTTTTCGCCTGTATACGCAAAACGGTCGGCATTACGTCGTTCCTGCTCTGCTTTTGTAATCGGCTTAACGCTAATGGTTAGTTTGTTATCCGTTTGATACGCCAAATAGTCATACGTACCGGTTGGCTCAATGACAATGGATGCTCCACCAGACTTTTCAGTCGCATTAACATAGTTTACTGGGGTAGCGAAATCCTTCACATCCAAGCGTAAACGCAACTCTTCAGGTAGCTGCGTACGTGCGAAGAACAGGTTAATTTTACCACCCTGCTCTTGAATATCAGGGTTTGCTGCGGTATCTGCCAGCTCTATGACAACATTACCTTCGCCCTGTTCGCCACGTTGAAAGTCGATACCTTTGATACCTTTCACCGCAGCAGTTTGCTTCTGCTGTTTAACGATTTGCTTAGGCGCATTAGTTGCAGCAGTGTTGGTTAACCCTTCACCCACAACAACATATAAATTATTACCGTCGATACGGGTGTCGTAACTCGTGAGCTGGGTTAAATTAATGATTAAACGCGTACGACCCTGCGCCTCAACCACGGTCAGGCTTCGCGCGTTACCCGAGCCTAACTCACGATTTTTGCTTTTTAGTTTGCTACTAACACCTGGCAAATCCAATGCAATTCTAGCCGGCTGCTCAATGGTATAACCTCTTGGCATATCAATAGGCTCATCAAAGGTGAGCTTTAGCTCTACCTTATCACCAGGCAACGCTGATACGTCGAGCGTATTTAAATCGGCTGCCAGTATGCTTGGCGAAGCAAATGCCAACAGCCACGCGCAAGCAATATGAGAAATTTTTCTTTTCATTGTCCAATTCCGTTGAGTGTTCCGGTTAGTTTTCATAATCTGTTCCACTTCAAGAGCGCTCCTGCAACATCAATGTTCTAGGCCGTTCCAGCCAGCCACCTTCGCCATCTGGCACAATCTCCACCACCTCGACGGCATCCGCACTGATCTCAGTAATACGGCCATGATTACGCCCCAGGTAATCACCTGCACGCACACGATGTACCCCATCGCCACCACGTATCAATGCATACAAGCCTTCTTTATTGGCTAAGGTCCCCACCATTACAAAGGTCTCTATATTAAAGCCTTCCAAAAACTGCCTGACCCTGGTTTCATCAGGTTTTAAATCGGTACGGCCACGCTCACGCTGCGCCTGTTCTAGTTTAACCGGGGGTTGAAATGGACTACGCAAACTTGTTGCTACATAGGTAAAAGGCTCATACACCACTTCTTCGGGCATAGGCTCAATCCTACCTCTAGGCTGGGCACGAACCTCATCCATAAATGCTTGCAAATCAGCGTGCTCACCTGAGTCACAACCAAGCAAAGCTGATGCTAACGTCGCTATTAAAAGGTAACGCGCGTACTTCATTACTTAGCCCCCTGCTGATCTTTATATCTATAGGTTTTCACCAGAATACTCATTACCAATCGTGAGCTGCTCCCTGCTTTAGCTGGCTCAATACTGAAGTCATGCAAGGTGACAATACGCGGCATACTGGCTACCGCACTCACAAAGGTTGCCAGCTCATGGTAGCCACCATAAACCTTAACCTGAATCGGTAACTCAATATAAAACTGCTGCTCCACTTCAGGTTGAAGTTTAATTTCCTCAAACTCCAATCCCGAGTTCAAACCCGCACTAGTGATGTCCTCCAGTAATCCCGGCACCTCGGTATCACTGGGCAACTGCTTCAGTAATGCATCAAAAGAAGCTTCCATGAGTACCATTTGTTCTTTGTAGGCACTGAGGTTGGCTGCCTGCTTCACCTTGCTGGTGAACTGTTCTTTTAGCGTAACTTCTTCACGCTGGTGACGCTCAAGATCTTCTTGCAAATCAGTTAGGTAGAAAAAATAACCTAATGCAAGCACCGCAATAAATATAATAATACAGACTAATGCGCGGACAGCTGCAGGCCATGAGCCAATATTATTAACATCAAGCTCATTAAAATCGACCTGTTTTAGGCTTTTCAAGGAATCCATAAAGCTCATTTTCTCGCTCCTTGCTTGCTTTCATCCGCCGGCTTAGTTTGCTGCACAGTCATCTTAAAGCGACTTGTTTGGTCAGTATTATCTGCTGAAACCGCTTTTACCTCTGTTAGATTTGGCGCAGTAAGCCAATCAGAAGCATCCTGATTACGCATTAAATTAGAAACCAAGCTGTTACTTTCCGCCTCGCCCTCAATGGCAACAGTTTTGCCTGTGAGCTTAAGAGAGGAAAAATAGACGCCATCAGGAATGGTGCGTACAACCTGATCGAAAATTCGCGACACAATCGGACGATTACCCTGCAAATCCTGAATGATCTTCATTCGCTCGATCAGCTGTTGGCGGCGTGTTTTTAGCTCACTGATTTCCTTGATCCGTGCATCTAGTGCGGTATTTTCGGCGCGAATAAAGTTGTTGCGTGCCTGCTGATTCTCAATAGCTGAATTAAAGTACTGGCTTGCCAAAAATATAACACCCACAGCAAGTAACAAAACAACCACTAAAAGCACGAAAAATCGTTGCTTGCGTTCTTCACGTAACTGTTCACGCCAAGGCAATAAGTTAATCTGTGTCATTAGTCAAAACTCCTCATTGCTAAGCCACAGGCAATCATCAAGGCAGGTGCGTCACTTGCTAATGCACCCGCATTGACCTTATTACTTAACGACATATCAGCAAAAGGGTTAGCCACCAAGGTGGGCGTCCCTAGTTTTTGCTGAACTAGCCGATCAAGGTTTGGAATTGAGGATGTACCTCCTGCTAACAGGATGTAGTCAACTTCCGAGTACTGGCCTGCGGCAAAGAAAAACTGCAGCGAGCGTGAGATCTGTTGTACAACACCCTCCTTGAAAGGTTCTAGCACTTCCAGCTCATAGTCATCAGGCAAACCGCCTTGTTTTTTAGCTAAACCCGCTTCTTCGACGGACAATCCATATCTACGCTGTATCTCATCAGTCAACTGTTTACCGCCAAAGACCTGCTCACGCGTATATATAGTGGTGCCGTTACGCATAATGCTTAGCGTCGTCATGGTTGCACCAATATCTACTACAGCAACTGTCAGGTTTTCACGTCCACCGGCTAACTGGTTAGATACAAGCTGGAAAGAGCGTTCCAGCGCATAAGCCTCAACCTCAACCACTTTTGCGGTTAGGCCGGCTAACGCTAAAGCTGCTTCACGCACTTCAACGTTTTCTTTCCGGCAAGCAGCAAGCAAAACATTATCCCGTCCTGCAACCCCTGAAGGACCTAGCACCTCAAAATCAATTGCTACTTCTTCTATTGGGTAGGGGATATACTGGTCAGCTTCGATTTTAAGCTGCGTTTCCAACTCATCATCAGATAAGCCAGACTCCATCTGAATTTGCTTGGTGATCACGGCGGAACCAGACACTGCTACCGCAGCTTGTTTAAGCGTAGTTCTAGATTTGGCAATGAGCCTTGTAATTACCTGACCTACGACCTCAAGTTCGGCAATATTTTTCTCAACAACAGCATTGGGTGGAAGCGGCTCAACAGCGTAGGCCTCTACTTTATAGCGACCACCTGAGCGACTTAGTTCGATGAGTTTTACCGAGGTCGAGCTTATATCGATCCCCAGTAGCATATTCGATTTCTTTTTGAAGAGCCCTAGCACAACCGAATTCCTATCAGCATCCGTCACTTACAGACGTTTTATGGTTTTTCACATTAAATAACACTCTTGCTTGAATCGCAAATAGCTTCTAAGCAAAAAAAACGCTTATAATGTGGCCTATTGAATCTATCATTTCCATTTATTTATCTAACTCCTTAATTTATCTTGGGAATCCCACCATCTTGATGCTTTTTCTAAAAACAGTTATTGCATTAATCATTGCCACGATTTGCGGAGCAGTACTCAGTTTAACTGGCGCCTATTTATATCTCAGCCCCAATTTACCTTCTGTTGACTCACTGCGTACTGTAGAGCTACAGATACCCTTACGCGTATACAGCTCTGAATCCATGCTCATCGAAGAGTTCGGTGAGATGCGTCGCACTCCCATTCCCTTTGCAGATGTGCCGCAAGAATTTATTCATGCACTGCTTTCTGCTGAAGATGACAACTTTGCCAATCATTATGGCGTTGATCCCGGTAGTTTGATGCGCGCTGCTGCTCAAATCTTAAAATCCGGTCGTATTCAAACGGGTGGCAGCACCATCACCATGCAAGTGGCAAAGAATTTTTTCCTCACCAGCGAGCGCAGTTTTTCACGCAAAGCCAATGAAATCCTATTAGCGCTGCAGATAGAGCGTGAACTAAGTAAGGAAGAAATACTAGAGCTTTATGTCAATAAAATATACCTAGGCAATCGCGCTTATGGCATTGAAGCCGCGGCAAATGTTTATTATGGCAAATCCATTCACGAGTTAAGTTTGGCCCAAATGGCCATGATCGCTGGACTGCCCAAGGCACCATCACGTTACAACCCTATTGCCAACCCAGCGCGCAGCATGGAGCGCCGCGACTGGATCCTTGGGCGTATGCTCAAACTAGGGCGTATCACTCAAGAGCAGTATGAGCAAGCCATTAACGAGCCGCTGAACGCGAAACTGCATATCCGCACCCCTGACGCTTACGCGCCCTATATATCCGAGATGGCGCGACTAGAAATGGTAAGCCTGTATGGCAGCAATGCTTACACTGATGGCCTGAATGTAATTACCACCATGTCTGCTGAGCTACAAAATCATGCTCAAAATGCCGTATTTAATGGCTTAACGGATTATGACCGTCGTCATGGATATCGCGGCGCTGAAAAACATGTAGCCAATCCCGAGCAATGGCTCTCTACGTTAGCCAACACAAAACGGTATAACCAGTTTCTTCCGGCAATCGTTAAGCAAGTTGATACGGATAGCATCGCCGTTTTACTGGCCAATGGCGTAGAACAAACCATACCCTGGACAAGCATGCGCTGGGCGGCTCCGTTCTTAAGCAACAACAGCCGCGGTGCAACACCTAAAAAACCTGCTGATGTAGTTAAGGTAGGCGATCTCATACGCGTGATCATAACTGATGATGGCAGCTATGCTTTTTCGCAGGTTCCTAAAATACAAGCCTCTTTAATTAGTTTAAATCCACACAGCGGCTCTATTCAGGCTTTGGTGGGCGGTGTGGCCTTCGAGCAAAGCCATTACAACCGAGCAACCCAAGCACAACGCCAACCCGGCTCCAGCTTTAAACCCTTCATTTATAGCGCAGCGCTGGATGCCGGCTTTACTACTGCCACGCTTGTCAATGATGCACCTATTGAAATATTTGAGCCGGGCATGAAAGAGGTATGGCGACCCAAAAATGACAACGATACTTTCCTAGGTCCGATCAGGGTACGTGAGGCCTTATATCGTTCACGCAATATTGTTTCCATTCGCATACTGCAAGATATTGGTATTCCCTATGCACGCCAATACATCAGTCGCTTCGGCCTCAGCGAGTCTAGCTTACCGCCCAACCTTTCCTTATCATTAGGCTCAGCAAGCTTGGTACCTATGGATTTAACTGCAGCTTGGGCTACCTTCGCCAATGGCGGCTATAAAATCAAACCTTACTTGATCGACAAAGTGTATGATCGTAACGGACAAAATATTTTCCAAGCAGCCCCTAGCGTTACTCCAAGGCAGGCTAAACTTCTGCAGCAAGAACTAGCCGCTAACGCCCAAGAGGATTCAGTCGCCGAAGTGCCGCCAATTAACCTAGCTGAACCCATTTTGGATCCACGTACGGCATACTTAATTACGGACGTGCTAAAAGATGCCATTAAAAGAGGGACCGGCCGACGCGCACTGGCATTAAACCGGACTGATTTAGCTGGCAAAACCGGTACTACAAACGACTCTTTTGATAGCTGGTTTATTGGCTATAACTATGATCTGCTTACTTCTGTGTGGTCCGGTTTTGATCAGCCTGCCAGTCTTGGTCGCCATGAGTATGGCAGCAGTATTTCCTTGCCTATCTGGATTGATTACACCCGCCAAGCGCTGGCAGATAAACCCATGAGCAACCAGCCTGAACCAACCGGATTAAGTTTGCTGCGTATCGACCCTCATAGCGGACGGGTTGCACCACCTGGTACACCTGAGAGCTTCTTTGAATTATTTAAAGAGGAAGATACGCCGCCCAGCATGGAAGAGTTTGACACGAACTTCACCACACCAGGTACTATTCAACCGAGCTTTAAACAGGACAGCTATATTGACTTGTTTTGATCCTCTAATACACCCATGAATGCTGCACCAAAAAAAACCCGCTTGTTAATGAGCGGGTTTTTTATTACTTAAGCCTGCTTATTTAAATACATCAGCAACTGACTGCAGCGGGTAGTTGCGCGGATAGGGCAAACTCGCTACGCCACTTTCTATCGCAGCTTTGGCAGCTGCATCAGGGACGATAGTAATCAAACGGGGGTCCAATGGCTTAGGAATAATATATTCACGGCCAAACTCCAGCGTATCTAAGCCATATGCCGCACAAACCTCGGGGGAGACCGGCGCTTTGGCTAAGTCACGCAAAGCATGCACTACCGCTATTTTCATTTCCTCATTGATGCGTGAAGCACGAACATCTAGTGCGCCACGGAAAATAAATGGGAAACAAAGGACATTATTAACCTGGTTAGGATAATCAGAACGACCGGTTGCCATAATTACGTCTGAACGGGTGGCATGCGCAAGCTCTGGGCTAATTTCCGGATCCGGATTAGAGCAGGCAAACACTACGGGCCTTTCAGCCATACGCTTAAGATTGTCGGCGCTGAGCAAATTAGAACCGGCCAACCCAACAAAAACATCCGCCCCTTCCATTGCTTGCTCCAGCGTATGTTTATCAGTGTCGTGAGCAAATGCGGCTTTGTACTGGTTTAGATCATCACGACCTGAATGAATCACGCCTTTACGGTCGAGCATAAAAATGTTTTCAACCTTGGCACCTAAACTGATCAGTAATCTCATACAGGAAATCGCCGCGGCACCAGAGCCAAGGCAAACAATTTTAGCTGTGGCTAGTTCTTTGCCAGCAATCTCCAGGGCATTCAGCATTCCAGCCGCAGTAACAATAGCTGTACCATGCTGATCATCATGGAATACTGGAATATCACACTGCTCAATTAGGGCGCGCTCGATTTCAAAACACTCAGGCGCTTTAATGTCTTCCAGGTTAATACCGCCAAAGGTAATTGAAATACGTCTGACCGTATCAATAAACGCTTGTGGGCTTTCTGCATCGACTTCAATATCAAACACGTCCACACCAGCAAAGCGCTTAAACAACACACCTTTACCTTCCATCACCGGTTTTGATGCCAACGGCCCTAAATTGCCCAGTCCAAGAATAGCTGTACCGTCGGTAATGACGCCGACCAGATTACCCTTGCTGGTATATTTATAGGCGAGGTTTGGTTCGCGTGCAATTTCACGCACCGGTTCTGCCACTCCAGGACTATAGGCAAGCGCCAAATCACGCGCTGTCTCTGTGGGCTTGGTTAGCTCAACACTTATTTTACCCGGACGGGGTAAAGCATGATATTCAAGTGCTGCTGTTTTCAAATCAGACATGATATTTTTCCGCTGGATAGTTGCTTTATTTATAAACTGACGAGCATACGCAAGAGTATAGCCTACAACAAGATAGGGTGACTTTATGAGCGCTGGGTCCACCGGACGAAAACAACCGCAGCCTAGCAACTCAAAGTCTATGAAACTTTACTAACTGCTCAAATCTTTCAGTGATTATAAAGTAAAAAAGCGCCCAAGAAGGCGCTTTTTTACTGTGCAAGCAAAATTAAGCTTACTTAGTACCGAAAGTACCAAAGCGCTGCTTGAAGCGATCGATACGACCACCCACATCAAGTACTTTCTGCTTACCGGTATAAAATGGGTGACACTCGGAGCATACATCAATGCTGATGTCTTTGCCGATAGTTGAACGTGTCGCGATCACATTACCACAACTGCAGGTTGCGCTAATATCTGTGTAATTTGGGTGAATACCAGCTTTCATGATGAATCCTCGGAAATATACAACGTACCGCCATCCAACCCCATTGTTGAATACCGCACGCAAATTGGAGGGCGATCATACCAGAGCATAAACACCATGCCTACACCCTTTATCTGTTTATCCATACTTTCTCCATCCGCTTTCAGCCTGCTCTAGATAATTCGCTCAGGTCGAAATTTAAGCTTACAATACAGCAACGTTCATCAGCTGCACTTCAAGCTAACAGATAAAGAGGAAGCCACAGTGACTACCAATACTGCCTATCGACTTTTCCCCAGTACGCGTTTGCGTCGTAACCGTCGTGACGATTTTTCTCGCCGTTTAGTACGTGAAAATCGCCTAAGTGTGGATGACCTCATCTATCCAGTTTTTGTTCTCGATGGCAGCAATCAACGCGAAGCTGTCCCGTCTATGCCCGGCGTTGAGCGCCTGTCAATCGACCTGCTGCTACAAGAAGCAGAACATTGGGTTGCCTTAGGCATTCCTGCTTTGGCTCTTTTTCCGGTTACACCCGTGGAATGCAAATCCCTCGATGCAGCAGAGGCGTGGAACCCCGACGGTATCGCTCAGCGCGCCATTCGTGCACTGCGCGAAAAGTTTCCCGATCTAGGTATTATCAGTGATGTAGCATTAGACCCGTTCACCACCCACGGTCAAGACGGCATTTTGGATGACAGCGGTTATGTGCAAAACGAAGAGACCGTTGATGCGCTCGTACGCCAAGCGCTTTCGCACGCTGCGGCCGGCGCGCAAGTAGTGGCGCCATCGGACATGATGGATGGGCGTATCCTCGCCATCCGCGAAGCACTTGAAGACGCTGGTCATATCAATGTGCGCATCATGGCCTATTCAGCCAAGTATGCCAGCAGCTACTACGGTCCTTTCCGTGATGCCGTAGGCTCAGCTGCTAACCTTGGTAAGGGCAATAAGTTTACTTACCAGATGGATCCTGCTAATGGAAACGAAGCCTTGCACGAAGTAGCTATGGATCTAACCGAAGGTGCTGACATGGTGATGGTCAAGCCTGGCATGCCTTACTTGGATATCGTTTGGCGCACCAAAGAAGAATTCAAGGCGCCAACCTTTGCTTACCAGGTGAGCGGGGAGTACGCCATGCATATGGCGGCCATTCAAAACGGCTGGCTTAGCGAAGATGTTATTATGGAGTCATTACTGGCCTTTAAGCGCGCCGGTGCTGACGGCATTCTCACCTACTTTGCAGTGCACGCAGCTAAGCAGCTACAGCAGAACAACTAAATAACCGGGGATTTTATGAGCGATAAGCCAGCAGTTACTGCAACTGTATCAACATCAGAGCCTATCGCTCATGCCCCAAATTTAGACGATAGCAGTCTATATATTCACCGTGAACTTTCACAGCTGCAGTTCAATATTCGCGTTCTAGATCAGGCGCTTGACGAATCAACGCCATTACTTGAACGGCTAAAGTTTTTATTAATTTTCTCAAGCAATCTAGATGAGTTCTTCGAAATTCGTGTTGCTGGACTCAAACGACAAATAACCTACAACCGTTTGCGTATTGATGCAGACGGGATACAGCCGCAACAAGCCTTAGCTGACATTGCAGACATAGTGCATCAGCAAGTTACTCGTCAATATCAAATACTCAACGAGGTCTTGCTACCCAAACTGGCGCTCGAAAATATTCGTTTTATTCGTCGCCGCTTCTGGACCGAGTCGATACAGCGCTGGGTCAATGAATATTTTCACGCTGAAGTAGCGCCCATTATTACTCCCATCGGCTTGGATCCAGCCCACCCTTTCCCTTTGCTGGTTAATAAAAGTTTAAACTTTATTGTCGAGCTTGAAGGTGTCGATGCGTTTGGTCGCAACTCAGGTTTGGCTATCCTGCCTGCACCGCGCAGCTTACCCCGCCTTATTCGCGTGCCAGAAGAGATTGGTGGCCCCAGGGTTAACTACGTCTTTCTTTCATCCATGCTGCATGCCCATGCCAATGATTTATTCCATGGTATGAAAGTTAAAGGCTGCTACCAATTTCGCCTGACGCGCAACGCTGACCTGAGCTTTTCTGCAGAGGATGTTACGGATCTAGCCCACGCTTTACGCGGCGAGTTAAGTACACGGCAGTTTGGTGATGCTGTGCGACTAGAAGTGGCAGATAATTGCCCTAAACATTTAGTTGATTATCTATTACTCCAATTCAACCTCAATGAAACAGAACTCTATCAGGTAAATGGACCAGTCAACCTGACCCGTTTATTTGCTATTACCAATCTAACTTCACACCCGCATTTGCAGTTTGCGCCCTTTGTCCCGTCGATTCCCAAAGCGCTGCAAAAAAATACCGATATTTTCGCCGTCGTCAGCAAACAAGATATTTTGCTATACCACCCCTACGAGGCATTCACCTGCGTCATTGATTTTTTAAGCCAAGCAGCAAAAGATCCTAGCGTATTGGCAATAAAGCAAACCCTGTATCGTGCAGGTGCAAACTCAGAAATAGCCGATGCCTTGGTAGAGGCAGCACGCAACGGCAAGGAAGTGACGGTAGTAATTGAACTGCGCGCACGCTTTGATGAGGAGTATAACCTTGCACTGGCCAGCCGCTTACAAGAAGCCGGCGCTATCGTTATTTACGGCATGATAGGTTTTAAAACCCACGCCAAACTCGCGCTAATATTACGCCGCGAAGAAGACAGCCTAGTGCGCTACGCACACTTAGGTACCGGCAATTACCATGCGGCTAACGCTTTGCTGTATACCGATTACAGTTTGCTCACCAGTAATAAAGCGCTGTGCGAGGATGTATCCATACTTTTTGGTCAGCTCATTGGCATGGGAAAAAGTGTGCAGATGCAAAAACTCATCCACGCACCTTTTACGCTACGCAAATCGCTCATGGATTTTATTGCTAGAGAAGAGTCCAACGCGCTGGCCGGCAAGCCCGCGCATATTATCATTAAAATCAATGCGCTAACCGATGCAAAAATCATTAAAGCTCTATACAAAGCCAGTCAAGCAGGCGTAAAAATTGATTTAATAGTGCGCGGCATGTGTTGTTTACGTCCTGGTATTGCCGGCGTCTCACAAAACATTCAGGTCCGTTCTATTATTGGGCAGCAACTTGAGCACAGCCGCGTTTATTACTTCCTAAACCACGATGCAGACGAAGAGATTTACCTAGCCAGTGCGGACTTAATGGAGCGCAATTTGGATAAACGTATCGAGGCTTGTTTCCAGCTAGAGAACAAAAAACTGGTTAAACGCGTTAAAAAAGAGCTCAAGCTCTATCTTGAGGATAATACCCACGCTTGGCTATTACAGGCAGATGGCCGCTATATCCAACAACAGCCTGCTGCACTAGAGCCTGTTCAGCATGCACAACAAAACCTGCTTGAACAGCTTAGCTTATTTGTCGCTGACGTCAGTAATCCAACACAATAAAAAAAGGGCTCCGAAGAGCCCTTTTCTGTATGGCAAAGCCTAGATTAATCTAGTTTCATGGTGCCCTTCTCGGCCAAGTTAATGTGCCAAGAGAACGCCTTGTCCAACAGGTGCGGAGTGTGTCCACCACGCTTGGCTTTGGCTTCTTCGAAGTAGTCACGCGCCTGCTGCTTAAAGCTTGGGTGCATGCAGTTTTCGATAATCGCCTCGGCTGCCTGACGTGGCGCTAGACCACGCAGATCCGCATAACCCTGCTCAGTAATGATCAGATCCACATCGTGGTTGGTGTGGTCCACGTGAGTAACAAACGGCACAATCGCCGAAATCTTACCGCCCTTGGCAGTGGAAGGAGTCACGAACATGGTGATACGTGCGTTACGAGCGAAGTCACCAGAACCACCAATACCGTTCATCATGTGGGTGCCGCTGACGTGGGTGGAGTTAACGTTACCGTAGATATCCACTTCCAGTGCTGTGTTGAAAGAAATCACACCGAGTCGACGGATAATTTCCGGGTGGTTAGAAATTTCCTGTGGACGGAACACAACTTTATCCGCGTACTTAGCCAAGTCGCCTGCCAGGCTGTCGACACGCTTCTTAGATAAGGACAGCGCCGTACCTGCAGCAAACTTAACAACACCCGCATCAATGAGGTCAAACACACCATCTTGCAGTACTTCAGACGCTACGATTAGGTCTTTAAAGCCCGAGTCAATCATGCCGTTTAGTACTGCGTTAGCTACCGAACCCACACCGGACTGCAAAGGCGCCAGACTGTTGGTCAGTCGGCCCTTGCGTACTTCTTCATGCAGGAAGTGCAATAGGTTGTCAGCAATCTGCTGGGTTTCTTCGTTTGGCTCAAACAGCGGAGATGGAATATCTGGCTCGCTGGAAATGATCACGCCACGCACTTTGGCAGGATCTACTTTGATGCCAATGGTACCGATGCGCTTGCTGATCTCACACACTGGAATATCGCAGCGCGCATTCTCGCCTGCAGGGCCCGGCACGTAAATATCATGCATGCCTTCGTAGGCAGTCGGCGCAGCCACGTTCACTTCAATAATAACGTGCTTAGCTGTCTCGACATAAATAGGTGAGTTACCCACAGAACCGGTCGGGATAATCATGCCGTCTTCGGTAATCGCCGCGGCTTCGATAATGGCGTAATCAATGCCGGGCAGTACGCCCTGACGCACATATTCAGCGTTATGGGAAAGGTGTTGGTCAATGTAGAACGCTTCACCTTCGTTGATCTGCTTACGCAAAATGGGGTTAGCATTGTAGGGGAAGCGCAGATTGATAATACCTGCCTCAGCCATGGAGCCGTCAGCTGCTGGACCCATGGAAGCACCGGTAAACAGGTTAACCTTGAATTTCTCTTTTTTACCGCGCTCGGCCAACGCCATTGGGAATTTTTTTGGCTCACCGAATAAGGTGAAACCACTCATACCCAGCGTCATACCGTCTTCAATCCATGATGCTGCTTCCTCGGCTGAAACAACCTTATCTAGGAAAGCTGCATTACGAATGAACTTACTTAAATCCTGCGTCATGAAAATAACCTCTAAATTTCAATGATATTTGTTTTATTTGCTCGCTACACTGTGCTTTAGATATGCAATGGGTAGTGTATTAAACCCCATGTATTTGTGCAGCCAGTATTTTGTTATATAAAAACGCTTTATTTCACTCAGTCAACTCTGGCGAGAATGTTATCCAAGCCTTTTAGTATGACTTCCATTCTAGAACTCTTAATATTTTTGGCAGCTATACAATAGTCGACTTACTGTTAACAGTTTACCTAACCCGGCGCGCCATCAACACGAGCTTTCCACAGCATTGGGCCATAGCAGTACAAATAAATGGCGAAGCTTATCGACCAACACAGCACCGCAATACCCAAACCAGCTTGATAGTTCAGCTCAACTAAAAATACTCGGCTAACGGCAGCTATATTAAACAATACAAAGCCCCAAATCATGGCTTTAGGTGGTACCAGCATTCTACCTGTATGTCCCAAGGTTACTCGCGCAATCATTGCTAGGATAAGGCCAGCCATCGCGCCAACAGTCAGCGCATGCACGGCCAAGCTCACATTGGCTAGCCAGCCAAAATTCCACAGCGCCATCGAGAAAAATGCAATGACAAACCACAAAGTCGCAACGTGCAAGGACCAGAGCAAAGGCACTCGCCATATGCCTTGATCATACCAGCGTGCCAAGCGTATTAAATGCCCTACAGCTAAGAGTAAAAACAACGCCCCGATCGCAGCTTGACGTTGTAGTGCCCAGCCGCCCGCATAGCACAGCACTATTAATAAGGTGCCATACAAAAGCGCGTGCTCTAGCCATGGCCATGCTTGTACGCCATGCGGGCGCAATAAACCACGCTGAGTAAAGAAAGGTATAACACGCCCACCAATGATGCACATAATAGCACCTACGGCCCACACACCTCCCAACACCGCCTGCCGCTGTAACGCCTCATCGGCATTTACCACACCGAACAAAACCACAGCATTCAGTGCGGACAACACCAACAAAACCAACACCAAGGGGTAATTTCGCACTTGGCGTACCGGCCAAACACTGCGCGCCATTTGCAAAGCAACCAAAGGAAAAAACAAACCATTAAGTATCAAAAAAACCGGCTCCGGCACATTCACAAACCACGCTAGCCGCGCCGCAACCCAGATTAAAGTAAGTCCTAGCAGCAGATTACCAGACAACCCCGGGACTCCTGTCCACGTCTGCACCGCAGTGAGTAAAAATCCGGCTATTATTGCCCCAACAAAACCGAATAACAGCTCATGCCTATGCCATGCCAACCAATTTCCTGTGGGCTGCCAATCCACAAAATAGCCATTAAGCGCCAGCAACCACAACGGCACAGCTACCGCGGCCAATAGAGCACCCAGAAAGAAAAAAGGCCTAAAACCCAAGCGCAAAAACGGAGTAATCTTTAATGCTTTTGAGCGATCGAGTAACTGCATTGTTAATCCCACCCTAGTTAATTCCCAGTAATATAGTCAACTATACAGTTATTTTACTAGGTCCGGAATACGAAACTTGTTCAAAGTCATGTTTCTTGCGCAAAAAAAAACGCCACCTAACTTAGGTGGCGTTTTAATTCTAGGTTAGATTAACGCAAACCTTGGATGTAGCTTGCTAATGCCTTGATGTCTTTGTTACTAAGCCTTTCAGCTACACCACGCATAACCATGGCATCACCATCATTAGTGCGGTCGCCTTCACGGAAGTCAGTTAATTGCTTAGCTGTATAGCCAGCCTGCTGCGCACTTAACTTAGGATAAAAAGCCAAATCCATGCCCTCGCCCGTAGGGGTATGACAACCCGTACACGCGGGTACACCGTCATTTATTTTTCCACCACGATAAAGCTCTTCACCGCGCGCAGCTAACTCGGGTTCAGCTTCACCCAGAGTTGATACTTGGCTTGAGTACCAAGCTGCAATATCAGCCATGTCCTCATCAGACATCGCATTAAGCATGCCCGTCATCTCTACAACAGGACGCGCACCTGATTTAATATCCTGCATTTGCTTAAGCAAATAGCGTTGCCCCTGACCTGCTAGTTTTGGGTAAGTCGGCATCAAAGTGCTATTGCCATCTTGGCCGTGGCAGGCAGTACAAAGGAGAATTTTATCCTTACCCGCTTCTGCGTTCCCAGCGGCCTGTGCAAGGCCTGTGATACCCAAGGTCAACAGCAGACTCACTATAATTTTGTTCATCGGCTAAATCCAACTACGGCTAAAAGTAAATTTTTACCGGAGTAATCTAGTTGCCCAAGCAGGCAATCTGATAACCCTCGGCGTGCAAATTATGTAGGCATCATGTCCAACCCACAAATAATAAATTGTAGATTAACACAATCCAATTGATGCACATAATTTTTCACATTATATACTGCACTTAATAAAACTGAAATGATCCCGCCTCTTGCGATTTTGGAACCCCTATGCAAATCAAGAATATTGTCACCGGCCTTTGCCAAAAAGCTCAGTTCCTCATCAGTGCTACCCGACTCGATCAGTGCCCTGCAGACGAGGGTGTTGAAATAGCTTTTGTCGGGCGCTCTAACTCGGGCAAATCAAGTGCGATCAATTGCCTCACGAAGACAGGTCTTGCGCGCACGTCCAAAACACCTGGCCGCACTCAACTCTTAAACTTCTTTAGCCTTGATGAGCATCGACGCTTGGTTGACCTGCCCGGTTATGGCTACGCAAAAGTACCCATGCCGCTTAAGCAGCACTGGCAAAAGCATTTAAACTCGTATTTAAGTAACAGGAAAAGCCTAGTGGGTGTAGTGCTGTTGATGGATATTCGCCATCCATTTACACCCTTTGACCAGATGATGTTGGATTGGGCGCAAACCAACAAAATGCCTGTGCATATTTTGCTGACCAAAGCAGACAAGCTCACCTATGGCGCCGGCCGCACTGTGTTACTGAAGACACAAAAAGAACTCAACGAGAACTGGGCTGACACTGCCAGCATCCAGCTTTTTTCTGCAACCAAAAGGCTGGGCTTAGATGAAGCCTATCAACAGCTGGCACTATGGCTAGAGATTTCTGCTGAGGTACAAGGCACTGAGCAAGCCGACTAAGACACTTGCACTTAATTAGTGTTGGCTTGTTGTTCTTTAGGAGCCTCTGAATAACGTTACCGAGGACGCTAACACAAGGCGCAACGACCAACGGGAGTAACAGCCAAAGGCTGGCCCGAAGG
>LFTS01000297.1 GCA_001513435.1 Gammaproteobacteria bacterium DTU040 | reverse complement strand
CAGCAAAAATTGACAACACTTCTCCAGCAAGCACGCAAGAGAGCAAGCCGAAGTTTGAGTTCTACACCATACTGCCCGAATCTGAGGTAATCGTACCGCCAGACGTCTTGCCGGAAAAAGCACCGCCACCACCCAGCGAAAAAGAAATCGCTGCTACTAAGAAAGCCGATGCTGCACGCGCCAAAGCCATTCTAGAAGGTAAAACTCCGCCCCCGGCGCCGCCACGCAAAGAGGTAACCCAGTTTTATTTACAAGCGGGTTCGTTTCCATCACGTGAAACCGCAGAAAGAGTGCGCGCGCAATTACTGCTTACAGGACAAAACGTGCATATCGAAACCGGTCAGGTGGCCAGTAAAACATGGCACAGAGTATTGGTCGGTCCCTTTGCCAGCCGTGAACAGCTTGATAGCGCTCAACAACAACTCGCCAACAGCGGCTTTAAAAACCTTCTGCTGCAGCAACGTAAAGCTAGAATTTAACGCAGCGCCACGCCAAACGCCCTGTTGGTGCGCAGTTTCTGGGCAATACGGATTAAAAAACCAATTAATACATTGCCCAGAAAAACCAAGCGCGCAAAAGTTGCGCTCCAACAGAAGGTGAAGAGGCAGTTAAAGGCTTGAGTTTACATCCCTTTGCATCTATCATTCGCCACGTCTTGGGGGAGTAGTCTACTGTGGTAACACAGTGTGTATGTCAACATCCTTGATCGGCAGATCATGGCATACACGACCTTAGGGTTTGACGAGACTCATGACACTGACAGCTTACCGGGTGGATAGCTGTCAGTGTCATGATTCTCGTAATAAATCCACCCTCGGAACTCGCACATGTTTGAAAGTTTTTTTGTCTCTACTGCGATAGTTGCTATTGCTGAAATTGGCGACAAAACCCAACTGCTCGCCTTTATTTTAGCCGCGCGTTATCGCAAAGCCTTACCTATCATTGCCGGCATTTTCATTGCCACCGTTGCCAACCATCTGCTCGCTGTTTCTGTTGGTCATCATGTTGCCAAGCTGTTTAGCCAGCAAGTGCTGTTATGGATCTTAGCCGTAAGCTTTTTACTGGTTGCCGCTTGGACTTTGATACCCGACAAAATGGATGATGAAGAAGGGTTTCTCAGTCAGTACGGTCCTTTTATAGCCAGTTTAGTCGCATTTTTTATTGCCGAAATGGCCGATAAAACCCAAGTTGCCACAGTGATGCTTGCCGCACAATTTCCGCACTTCTGGGCCGTTGTGATGGGAACCACTCTAGGCATGCTCATCACTAATGTACCGGTAGTTTTAATTGGTCACTTTGCAGCAGAACGCTTACCCCTTAAACTTATCCGCAGCATTGCCGCGCTCGGCTTTTTAGCCTTAGCTATCTACAGCGCAGTGCAAGCATTAAATTCGCCGCTTTAAAGGTAACACAATGTACTTAACCATCTCACTTTCACTTATTGCTGGACTGGTGCTACTGGTTTTCGGCGCTGAATTTCTCGTGCGCGGTGCAGCACGTATTGCGGCCATGTTTAATATTTCACCGCTTATTATTGGTTTAACCATTGTAGCTTTCGGCACCAGTACGCCGGAAATGGCTGTCAGTACCCAATCAGCTTGGAGCGGTCAAGGCGACTTAGCCATAGGTAATGTTATCGGTAGCAACATTTTTAATGTGTTGTTTATTCTGGGCTTATCTGCACTGATTACTCCGTTGATAGTCTCACGCCAACTTATCCGCCTTGATGTTCCCGTGATGATTGCGGCCAGTATCCTTGCTTGGGTATTAGCTATGGACGGCTCGTACGACCGCCTTGATGGGCTTATTCT
>LFTS01000178.1:1510-2375 GCA_001513435.1 Gammaproteobacteria bacterium DTU040 | reverse complement strand
CATGGCGAACATTATATTGGTTGCCGCAGACGCAATTCCACCGAGCAAAAGTATCGGCATAATGCCAAAACGCATAATCAATACGCCGCCAGCACCCGCCCCAAATAAGGTCATAATCAAACCAAAAACCTTACTCACGCTAGCGATTTGATCCTTGCTAAAACCTTGGTCAATATAAAAAACATTCGCCATCACGCCCATCACGGTATCGGACATACGGTAGGTGGCAACCAAACCCAGCAGCAACAACGCCTGCCAACGGTAACGCGCAATAAAGTCATTTACCGGCGTTAACACCGGCGTTAGCCCACGTCGACCTATAGGTGACAAGCACAGCACGGTAATAATGCTATATAGCAGTGCACGCAAGAAAGCGCGGTCGGTAAAAAACAAATCGGCTAGATTTTGCTGACCCGAAATCAGCAACTGAAAGTTGGTGTTGTAATACTGTGTTGCCATGGCTGGCACGGAAACCAGCAATACAATCAGAACAATGACCGAACTCAGCTGATGCATCAAAGCATATTGTGTTCTAGTGCCATCTGTGCCGATTTCAACCTTAGGCTCGCGCATCCACAGCGTGGTCAGCAAGCCCGGCAGCATTAACAAAGCAAATAACAAATAGGTGCTGGCCCAGGCTGAATGTCTGTATTGCAAACCGCTGGAGCCAAACCATTCAGCAAAATACAACGCCCCTGCCGTCGCTAGCAATGCCGCCACTCGATAACCCGTCATGTAGCTTGCAGCCAAAGCGGCTTGCTGTTTATCTTCAGCAATTTCAAGGCGGTAGGCGTCGATAGAAATATCTTGCGTGGCAGAAGCGAAAGCCACTAACACCGCCAACGCGATAAGGGTTGCCAAATGC
>LFTS01000178.1:826-1458 GCA_001513435.1 Gammaproteobacteria bacterium DTU040 | reverse complement strand
AAAAGAACGGCGGCGCCCTAGAAAGCCCAACAGCGGCAGCCGCCACTGATCCAGCAAGGGAGACCAAACCCATTTAAATGCATACGCCAAACCAATCAAGCTTGCAAAGCCGATGGTTTCGCGCGCAACACCCGCTTCACGCAACCATACTGACAGTGTAGAGAACACCAGCATGTACGGCAGTCCTGCAGCAAAACCTAGCAATAACAAAGCTAATGATGCCGGTGTTGCGTAAGCCTTTAGCGCCTCGCGCCAGCCATTAGCGGTAATTGACAATTTTGTTTCTCATAATTGCTAGATGCTCATTCCATCAAAAGCGTGCCATTTATATAAACGTAAGGATACGCGTCCACCCACCACATTTACACCTTCGGCACGTAAACGTTGAATTTGTTCAATCCACACCTCGCTGCCTTCAGGCACACTTAATCGCCCAGTATGATTAAGCACCCGATGCCAAGGTAGATTTGTACCCTCCGGTAATTTTTTAAGCTGACTGCCGACCCACCGTGCAGCTCGCCCCAGTCCAGCCAGCTTTGCCAGCTGTCCATAGGTTACCACTTTTCCTTCTGGCACCTGCGATAATGCGCCATACAGCGCGTGGCGTCTTTGCTCTGCGGTATCAAACATAT
>LFTS01000178.1:0-783 GCA_001513435.1 Gammaproteobacteria bacterium DTU040 | reverse complement strand
AAATCAATGCAAGCTCTCGTTCGTTTAATTTTTTCTGCCACGCTTATGCTGAGCTGTTCCGCTTGGGCAGACAGCTTACTGCTTAAAAACGGTGACCGCCTAACCGGCAAGGTCATACTGATAGATGCCGGTAAATTACTACTAAAAACCACCTATGCCGGCACTATTAGTATAGACACACGCAAAATCGCCAGCATTGAAACAACCAAGCAGCTGCACATTAAAGAACAGCGTTTCAGTGAACCAGTAAACGCTCGCCTGCAGCCCGCTGAGCAAGGCAAGGCAATCATTAGCCATTCTCATGATCACAGCGTTGCGATTGCTGATATTTACCAAGCGCTGCCCGTGACTGAAAGCAAGCTCACCCAAGATCTGCTGTGGACGGGCAGTATACATCTGTCTGCCGATTTCAAGCGCAAAGAAAGCAGTTCTGACAGCTATGACATTGATGCTAAAACCAAGCTACGTCATGGACATTGGCGTCATAACACCGAGCTTGAGTACGATTACGAGATCAAAGACGACAACAAAAAAACCGACCAGCTGATGGCCAGCTATGCGCTGGATCGGTTCTTTTCCGAGCGTTGGTTCTGGCAAGGCAAATATAAATTCAATCACGATCAGCTAGAAGACCTAACCAAACAACACACCTATGGCACAGGCCCGGGTTTTCAGTTTTGGGATAACGAGCTTGGCTCACTTTCGCTGGCTGGACTAATTAACCACAGTGTTTTCCAATACAAAGATGGACATAAAGAACGCTTTAACTCATCGACCCTATCT
>LFTS01000242.1 GCA_001513435.1 Gammaproteobacteria bacterium DTU040 | reverse complement strand
GGCGGGCATTTATTGGATTTGGGCGGATGTGATTTCGCTGTTTGCCTACTTAGACAATGTGGTTTTGTATGAAGACAAATTTAGTAATGATTTGAACGCCGCGCAAGCGATTCTTAGCCTGCGCGATCTGCTGAATGCGGCGGTTATTGTGGCCATGACCGCGATGCTGGCGCGTAACCTACCGGGATTGCTGGAAGTCTTGTTCTTTTCCAGGTTAAACCTTGCTCAGGGCAGTGCGTATGCGGCCATTAGACTGCTGACCTATGCAACAGTGTCGGCTGGTTTTGTCATGACCTTGGCTGTGTTGGGCGTAAGCTGGAGCAAGCTGCAATGGCTAGTGGCAGCCTTGTCTGTAGGTTTGGGTTTTGGTTTGCAGGAAATATTTGCCAACTTTGTTTCAGGCTTAATTATCTTGTTTGAGCGGCCCGTACGTATTGGCGATGTGGTCACCATTGGTAATTTGTCGGGTACGGTAAACCGTATTCGTATACGCGCTACTACAATTATTGATTTTGACCGTAAAGAAATTATTGTTCCCAACAAGGTGTTTGTAACAGAGCGACTGATCAACTGGTCTCTTTCAGATACCGTGACCCGCGTGGTGGTCAATATAGGTTTGGCGTACGACACTGATCTGGATTTGGCGCGAAAGTTGATGCTGCAAACGCTGCAGGAAAATTCGCGAATTATGAGTGACCCAGAGCCGGTAGTGTTGTTTTTAGGTATCAGCGAAAGCATCTTTGATCATGAGCTGCGCTACCACGTGCGCGAGCTGGGCGATCGTAACCCGTCCATTGATGAGGTGCTCAATCAATTAGTGGTGCGCTTTCGCGAGCATAAAATTGAGATGGCCTTTAAACAATTGGATGTGTTTATTAAAAATGCACAGGGTGAGCAGGCGCATTGGAGCACTAAGCAGCGTACCTTTAATCAGTTAGAGCCAAAGCAAGACTAGTGGCGTAATGGCAAGCAGCCCAGAGATGGGCTGCAGCGATTTGATCTTTACCAAGTAAAGATTTTCCAAGAAGGGATGCGTAGCTCAGGCTTGCCAGAGTGATAAAAATCCTCGCCTTCACCCTCAGCACGTACTAAAAAATATGCAGGACCTACCTTAGGCGTTACTTTCACGGCATACAAAAAGCCATTGACGCGGTACTCCTCAATTTTTTGGTCGCCTTGTTGGGTGATGGTTACTTCAGGCTCACCCAGAGAGTCGGTCTGCGCGCTTGCCCAGAAAGGCGCGCAAGCAAGCGCGACTAGCAGTAAGAGTTGCTGGAAATATTTAAACATGGCGATGTCCTTATTAGGCAGCTGCAAGACAGCTAAGTCATAGATGTTGAGAATGTAATATACTGCAAAACCCTTAGAGGGTCTGCTAATTTGTCCGTGATTGTTGGTTATCACGACTAATAATAAAGGTTGTTAATTATGTCTGCGTCTCCGTTAGTGTTGGTTGATGGTTCTTCCTATTTGTACCGTGCGTATTTTGCTTTGCCGCCGTTATCAACCTCAAGCGGGCAGCCAACGGGGGCGGTTCGTGGTGTGTTAAACATGTTACGCAGTTTGCGTAAACAGTATCCTGGCAGCGTGATTGCTGTGGTGTTTGATGCTAAGGGACCCACCTTCCGCGATGAGCTGTTTGATCAATATAAAGCCCAGCGCCCACCCATGCCCGATGATTTACGCGCGCAAATCGAGCCTTTGCATCAGTGTGTGCAGGCAGAAGGCTTTCCGCTGCTGTGCGTTGAGGGCGTGGAAGCGGATGATGTGATTGGCACTTTGGCGTTAGAGGCGTGCAGCCAAAATATGCCGGTAGTGATTTCCACCGGCGATAAAGACATGGCGCAGCTGGTCACCGAGCGGGTTACCTTGGTTAACACTATGTACAACACCGCGACAGACGAAGCTGGGGTGAAAGAAAAGTACGGTATTGGCCCTGAGCTTATTATCGATTTCTTGGCATTAATGGGTGACAAGTCCGACAACATTCCCGGAGTGCCCAGCGTGGGCGAGAAAACCGCTTTGGGTTTGCTGCAAGGTTTGGGCGATATGGACTCCATCTATGCCAACCTAGACAAAGTCGCTGAGCTGCCGATTCGTGGTGCAAAAACATTGGCGGCAAAACTGCTTGAACACAAAGACCAAGCGTATTTATCCCGTCAACTGGCAACCATTAAAACCGATGTGAAGCTGGCAGTGCAGGCGACTGAGTTACAGATGCATGAGCCCAACTATGCCGAGCAGCTGGAGCTTTATCGTCAGCTCGAATTTAGAGGTTGGTTAGCTGAAGCCGAAGAAGCCGCCAGTAAAAGCACAGCAACCATCCCAGAGCCTGCAGCTGTAGTCGAGACTAATTACAGCACCATTTTCACCCAGGCCGAACTTAACCAGTGGTTGGCAAAACTAAAACAGGCTGGGATATTTGCCTTTGATACTGAAACTACCAGCGTGGATGCGCAACAAGCGCAGCTGGTGGGTTTGTCGTTTGCGGTAACCCCAAACGAAGCTGCTTATGTACCCTTAGCGCACAGCTACATGGGTGTGCCGCAGCAGTTACCGCTTGAGGATGTTTTGGCGCAAATGCGTCCTTTGCTTGAAGACGCTAATTGCATAAAAATTTGCCAAAACGGCAAGTACGATATCAATGTGTTGGCGCGTTATCAGATAGATATGCGGGGCGTATTGCATGACAGCATGCTGGCTTCCTACGTGCTCAATGCTACGGCTACGCGTCATGACATGGATAGCTTGGCGCGCATGTATCTACAGCGTGAGACAACTCCTTTTGAGAAAATTGCCGGCAAAGGAGCCAAGCAGCTCACCTTTGATCAGATTGATTTGGCTGTAGCTGGGCATTACGCCGCAGAAGATGCCGATATCACCCTACAGTTACATCAAGCGCTGCAGGAAAAATTGCAGAAAATAGAGTCGCTGGCGCATGTGTATGCCGACATTGAAATTCCGCTGATGCCGGTGTTAGCGCGTATTGAGCGCAAAGGCGCTTTGGTGGATGCCAATTTGCTGGGCCTGCAAAGTCTTGAGTTAGGTGAAAAACTCACTGAGCTAGAGCGCCAAGCCTATGCCATAGCAGGTCAACCTTTTAACCTGGCTTCGCCGAAACAATTGGGTGAGGTGTTGTATGAAAAACTAGGCTTGCCGGTGTTGGGTAAAACCAGCAAAGGGCAGCCCAGTACCGCTGAAGCTGTATTAAGTCAGTTGGCAGAGCAAGGGCATGAGTTGCCCGTGTTGCTGATGGAGTACCGCAGCCTCAGCAAACTCAAAAGCACCTACACCGATCGCCTGCCCGAACAGATTAATCCGCTCACGGGGCGCATCCATACCAGTTACCATCAAGCGGTGACTGCGACAGGGCGCTTATCTTCTAGCGATCCGAATTTGCAAAACATTCCAATCCGTACCGCCGAAGGACGACGCATTCGCCAAGCCTTTATTGCTGCGCCAGAGCATTGCTTATTAGCAGCGGACTACTCGCAAATCGAGCTGCGTATCATGGCGCACTTAGCGCAGGACAACAGTTTGCTCGAAGCCTTTCGCAACGATCGTGATGTGCACAAAGCCACCGCTGCTGAGGTGTTTGGCGTGGCCTTGGATGAAGTCACCAGCGAGCAGCGCCGCAACGCCAAAGCGATTAACTTTGGCTTGATTTACGGCATGAGCGCCCACGGCCTAGCCAAACAAATCGGCAGCAACCGCACCGAAGCACAGCAGTATATTGATCGCTACTTTGAACGTTATCCGGGTGTGCTGGCCTATATGGAGAACACCCGCAAACAAGCGGCAGAGCAAGGCTATGTCGAAACACTGTTTGGACGCCGACTCTATTTGCCCGAAATTAAGGCCAAAAATCCAATGCTTCGCAAAGCAGCGGAGCGCACAGCCATTAACGCGCCGATGCAGGGTACAGCTGCAGATATCATCAAGCGTGCGATGATTGCTGTGGATGCATGGTTGAGTGAAAGTGATTTACGCGCGCATGTGGTGATGCAAGTGCATGATGAATTGGTGCTGGAAGTTCATCAGGATGATGTGGCGCAGGTACGAGAAAACCTGTTGCCATTGATGAGCCAAGCGGCGCAACTGGATGTGCCGTTATTGGTTGAAGCAGGTGTGGGTAATAATTGGGATGAGGCACATTAACAATTTATAAAAAGATTGAACTTTCATAATACACCCCAGTCTGATTACCTGAATGTCTCCTATTGAGTGTTCTCCAGCTGTAAATATTGTGATGAGTTAAGTTGGCAGAACTCGGACATCTATCCCTAGCAGTCCGAGCTTATACTCCGAATCTCTTCCCCCAACCGGAGATTCGGAGTTTTTTTTGCCTATTATTTAAGCGCTCCGCTACTGCACCTTGTGTATTTCTAAAGTCGCATTTTTACCTCTGTTATTTTTTTCGTAATCCTGTAGTATTTAGAATCTTTCACTACACAGCATTTCTAGCTGTGTTTTTATATAAGGCTTTTTCAAGCAGAGAGTGAGGCAAAGATGACCGAACGTGTACAAGTAGGCGGCTTACAAGTCGCTAAAGTTCTCTATGACTTCGTAAATGAGCAAGCTATTCCCGGCACTGGCATAGATGCAGACAAATTCTGGGAAGGCGCAACGAAGGTTCTGCAAGACCTTGCACCGAAAAATCGCGCCCTGCTAGAAAAACGTGATGCCTTACAAGCGAAAATTGATGAGTGGCACCTTGCACGCAAGGGCCAAGCTCATGATGCAGTGGCTTATAAAGCATTCCTGCAAGAAATTGGATATTTGTTGCCAGAAGCGGCGGACTTCCAAGCCAGCACACAAAATGTTGACGATGAAATTGCTCGTATGGCGGGTCCACAGTTAGTAGTACCTGTGACCAACGCACGTTTTGCGCTAAACGCTGCCAATGCACGCTGGGGTTCGCTCTATGATGCGCTTTATGGCACTGACGTAATTAGCGAAGCAGATGGCGCTGAAAAAGGTAAAGGCTATAACAAAGTCCGTGGCGATAAAGTAATCGCCTATGCACGTGCTTTCTTAGACAAAGCAGTGCCTTTAGCTGCGGGTTCCCATGCAGAGTCCACAGGTTACCGTATTGCCGATGGCAAGCTGATTGTTGCCCTTAAAGGCGGCACCAATACCGGTTTGGACAATGATGCACAGCTCGTTGGTTATCAGGGTGACGCCCAAAACCCAACAGCTATCCTGTTGAAAAACAACGGTTTGCATATTGAGATCCAGATTGACCCCGATAACTTTATTGGCAAAACCGACGCTGCCGGCGTTAAAGATATTATTTTAGAAGCCGCCATCACCACCATCATTGACTGTGAAGACTCTGTGGCCGCTGTGGATGCCGACGACAAAACCCTGGTGTACCGCAACTGGTTAGGCCTGATGAAGGGTGATTTGTCCGAAAGCGTCACCAAGGGCGACAAGACCTTTGTGCGTGAGATGAATCCGGATCGTGAATACACGGGTTTGAATGGCGACACCGTCACCCTGCATGGCCGTTCACTGCTGTTTGTGCGTAACGTTGGTCACCTAATGACGAACCCCGCGATTCTTGATGCAGACGGCAACGAGATGCCAGAAGGTATAATGGATGCGTTGTTTACGAGCTTGATTGCTTTGCATGACCTGAAAGGCAACACCACGCGTCCAAACAGCCGCACCGGCAGCACGTACATTGTGAAGCCAAAAATGCACGGCCCAGAAGAAGTGGCCTTTGCTGACGAGCTGTTTGCGCGTGTTGAAGACGTTCTTGGCATGCAGCGCTACACTCTGAAAATGGGCATCATGGATGAAGAGCGCCGTACTACGGTTAACCTGAAATCTTGTATTAAAGCAGCCAAAGAGCGTGTGGTGTTTATTAACACAGGCTTCTTGGACCGTACCGGTGATGAAATCCATACCTCTATGGAAGCAGGCGCCTTTGTTCGCAAGACGCAGATGCGCAGCGAGAAATGGATTGCTGCTTACGAAGATTGGAACGTTGACGTGGGTTTAGCTACGGGGCTATCGGGCAAAGCACAAATTGGTAAGGGTATGTGGGCGATGCCAGATCTAATGGCTGACATGGTTGAGCAAAAAATAGGTCACGTGAAAGCCGGTGCCAACACCGCTTGGGTTCCGTCACCGACTGCAGCAACCTTGCACGCCACGCACTACCACGAGTTGGATGTATTTGCGCGCCAAGAAGAGCTGAAAAAGCGCGAGTTTGCTTCTTTGGACGACATTCTGACCATACCGTTGGCGCCTAGCACCGACTGGACTGCAGAAGAAATCCAAGCCGAACTGGACAACAACGCTCAGGGTATTCTGGGTTATGTTGTACGCTGGGTTGAGCAGAGCGTAGGGTGTTCAAAGGTTCCAGATATCAATGATATCGGCCTGATGGAAGACCGTGCCACTTTACGTATTTCCAGCCAGCACATGGCTAACTGGTTGCGTCATGGCATTACCGACGAAGCGCAAATCATTGAAACCATGCAGCGAATGGCAGAGGTAGTAGACCGTCAGAATGCAGGAGATCCTTTCTATCGCAACATGGCACCTAACTTCGATGACAGCATTGCTTTCCAAGCCGCACTGGAGCTGGTGCTGGATGGCCGTGCACAGCCTAATGGTTACACCGAACCTGTATTACACCGTCGTCGCCGCGAATTTAAAGCGAAGAACGGACAGTAATTACGCCTGTTTGTGCTAATAATAAAAAAACCGCCTTCGGGCGGTTTTTTTATTGCCAGCCTTTAATGCGGACAGGATTTCGATAGTGCAACCTTGGCAGACATTTAGGCTAGAGAGGACTCGAGGAAGCCGGCTGCTAGCTTGCGTGGTGGCCATTATTTGATGAAAGTTCAATGATAACTTTGGTCTTCTATTGGTATAAGTACTTGTATAGTTGTGCGAATTTGCACAGAATCAGTCGCTACGCAAACAAAAAAAACAAGATGCATACAGGCTAAGGTCTACTCCCTGCAACTTACGTCCAATTG
>LFTS01000166.1 GCA_001513435.1 Gammaproteobacteria bacterium DTU040 | reverse complement strand
CACCTGTGCTTTATTTGGCTCTAATACGCACTCTAAGCGTCTTAAAAGTGTAAACGGCAGAATCACTCGACCATATTGGCTTTGCTTGAAGTCACCGCGAAGAAGGTCCGCTACAGACCAGATAAAGGCAGCGGTTTGTGAGTGATTGATTTTATCGTTTGTCATCCGTGGGCTCCGCTGAGGTATTTATTTTCCCTGTTGTTGGGGAGGCTGAATCAATTCTTTGTAGTGATGCATTTAATGTTGTTCGAGTTACACCAAAATGGGCTGCAACTTCAGTCTTTGTTATCGTGGGCTCCAGCAACATTGCGGCGGCTTTGCGTACATCGGCGTCAGTCATAGCAGGTTTACGTCCACCTTTGCGACCGCGAGCTCTTGCTGCAGCGAGACCGGCTTTAGTTCGTTCGCGAATCAAGTCATGCTCAAATTCCGCAAGTGCGCCGAATATATGAAACACCAAACGGCCACCCGAGCTCGTGGTATCAATGGACTCAGTAAGGGACTTAAATCCAATTTCTCGATCATGCAGGTCTTGAACAATCTCAACTAAATTTTTCAGAGAGCGAGCAAGGCGGTCTAATTTCCATACAATAAGAACATCTCCCTTACGCAGCATACGTAGGCACTGCGACAGCTCAGGTCGCTCCCGAAACTTCCCAGTGATTTTTTCTTGAAATATTTGCTCACACCCAGATTTCTCGAGTGCATCGACCTGCATCTGCAAGTTTTGCTCTTGCGTGCTTACACGTGCATAACCTATGAGCATTATACGCCCCTTTTCTAGACATAGTTTGTTGTACGTGATTTTTGGACATATTTCAACGTAAAAGAGGGAGTAACTGGGGGATTCATTAGGATGTATAGAAAACGAGGGTTTTCTAATCACCTATTTTAGGCCTAACCTTTCATGATTATATTTTATACGCTACGTTAATCGTTATAAAAATAACGCTTAAAAGAGGCGTGTATGAGTAGAACACTTACAACAAAAATTAGCGTTGCTGACTTAGACTTCGTAATTCAGTATTTGATCTTACTTTCACAGTCCAAGCGTGCATTTCAGTTAGATATTCCACTCTATAAGAGTCGTAACAGGATTAAGCTCTATGAATCAGCCATCCTTTTAGAAACAGCATTAATGGAAAAAAAGGATCAGGATTTTATTGATGCCATAGACCGTATATGTGTCGATATTGAAGGTATAGTTAAAAGTACTATACCAACAGAAGAGATACAAAAACTTAAAACCGCAATCAGACAAAAGCGTTATAAAAATAACGATTTTAATAGGCTCTTGAATGAGTACAACAGCACTCAGACGTTTTTAGCTGAGAGGCGTTTAAACTCTTAGTGCTGCTGATCAAGAAGGTGAATCAATGAGTGAACAACTGAACTGTCAAAGCCGCATGGATGCGGCGACAACTCTGTACTTGCCGCAAACAACTATCCCCGTCCTGCTAAACCAATGAAGTAACTCCTATCTCTCCCGACTTGTTGGAACAAGTCGCACTCACAAGGTGCAATTAAACACTGAACAAAAATTCATGGATGAATGGTTACCGCCGAAGGACACGGCGCAAATAAAAAACGTACATACCATTATACACAGTATGTACGTTTGAAATGAAAGCCGCTGACGTTATATATAAAGCCCTGTCACTCACTCACACGCGAATAGACACTGTTTTTACTATATACTCCTTAATTGGGCTTTATTTGTTGTGGTGAAACAATTTTTTGTTTGGTGGGCCTAGCTGGACTCGAACCAGCGACCAACGGATTATGAGTTTGCGGCTGAAACGCTAAACCTAGCAAAATCAAGCGTATAGTAGCGCAATCCAAATAAGTACAAAGTACTTATGCATCAGTAGGTTAGCGTATTTTTGAATAATTAACTAAAACTGATGCATGTACTACTACTGTACTGCTGGTGATAACAAATTTCGGTACAGCACTCCGTCTAGTAATGAAGAAAATCTGATACAGCCGAGTCTAATCGGAAGTGCTACACTGTACTATATGTGTAACACATAGAGGTGATGCCATGAGTGATGCTACTTTTACTTTCCGTGTTGATGAAGGTTTGAAGGCTGAGTTTGCTAATGCCGCCAAAGCCCATGATCGTACCGGAGCTCAGCTTCTTCGCGACTTCATGCGCAGTTATGTAGCCCAGCAGGAGGAAACGCGGCAATATGATGCTTGGCTAGCGAAAAAGGTCGAGCAATCCCAAGCCTCTGCCGAGGCGGGCAACCTGATTTCCGCTTCTGATGTCGAGGCTCGCTTTGCCGCCCGCCGCGCAGCGACACGCGCCCGGATGGCTGCCTCTGAATGATGGAGCTGCTATGGACGCCTGAAGCTGTCAGAGATCGTGAAAGTATTTACGACTACATCGAAGAAGACAACCCGCTTGCTGCGCTAGCTCTTGATGATCTGATAGCAGAAAAAACAGCAGTGCTCCAGGACTTCCCGAAAATGGGACGGTCTGGGAGAGTCGCGGGCACCTTTGAGCTGGTCGTTCATAGCAGCTATATGGTCGTGTATGAAACTGTGGAAAGGCAGGTGCGAATATTGAATGTCGTACATACGACGCGGCAGTGGCCGCAGTTGTAAGGTCGAACACCAAAAAGAACAAAACAGGCCCGCTACCACAGCGTGCTTTTATTGAAGCAGGAGTTTTTAATGCCCAAGCTTGAGTTCAAGGGTAAGCAGTTTGTCTATTCCCATCACCTTGGGGTGCCGTTTCGCGAATTGCAGGTGATACCTGAAAAGTCGCTCCCAGCGGCAGGAAAAAGCCGTCGCTAGATGATAACCTGATCATTCATGGTGACAACTTGGAAGCGCTTAAGGCGTTGTTGCCAGCTCATGCGGGCAAGGTGGGCTGTATCTTTATCGACCCGCCGTATAGCACTGGCGAAGAAGGCTGGTGTCACAACGATAACGTGCGCTCCCCCCTAAGAAGGAGTGGCTGAAAAAGTCGGCAAATCCTGTAGATAAGGACGACCTAGAGCGGCATGAATTATTAGATTTAAACATATTTGAAAGCGTTGAGCAGGCTCAAGAACTTGCGACACAATGGCTTTGGACGTATAGCAACGAACACCCTCATACTGCCATAGGAGGGGTGCCACCAAGGCGGTTATTACCGACGGCTTAAATTCTACAAATAAGAGCTGTGGAAAATGGGGGGATTACAGAGGTTTTGAATGACAGACATCGCCAGCTGCTGACGAGGGCCGTTTAGTGGGAGAAACTTCAGTGAGGTAGCGCATCAGGGCTGCCTCGACAGTGATACGTTCTGACGCAGCTCTTTGGATATAGACACCACGTACCATCTTATCATCGGTACGGCATGCTCAATCTTCGGCATCACGTTTAGTTCTGAAAGTTTTGGTTGTGGTAGGCCATCCGGTTTTTCGAATGACGGCTTTCCAAGTGCCTGAAGGAGTCTTAACATTGTGGCCATCGGGCCACTCCTGAGCAGTGCTCATGTACTGCCACTGTACCGAAACGCTAAATAAGAGAAAATGGTGGGCCCAGCTGGACTCGAACCAGCGACCAACGGATTATGAGTCCGTTGCTCTAACCAACTGAGCTATAGGCCCTTTTGCAGCGCATAAGTATACTCAGCCTTGGCTAAGACGCAAGATAATTCAGCCTAGACTTATGTAATGAGTGCGATGGGTATCGCGGTTTAATGTTTATTGCCTGAAATAACATCATCCAGATTTTGCTGGCGTTGATTGAGTAGAACTCTGGCGCGTTCGGCATCCTGCAGGGTCTGCTTAACGCGGCTAAGATAATCAAGCGGGGTTTGGCTGTCGGGTTGCTGTTGCTTGTTCAATTCGGTCTTTTGAGCGGGTGCTGTTACGCTTTGGATGATGTTAGCGTTGGGATTGGTTTTTAGACGCTGTGCGGCTACGCCGTTGGGTGCTTTATCCGCTATGTGCCAGTTGCCTTGCGCGTCTTGCCACTTGTAGTAGTAAACGGTTTTTTGTACAGGCATGCTGGGTAGCTTGCTTTTACTGCCCGGGAAAAAAAAGATAGCGGCTGCTAATGCTCCAAAAAGTAAAACCAGCTGGAGCTTGAATTTTGAGCTCATATTTTAATTCAGTAGTTTTTGCAGTTTGCGTGCTGATTCTAGGCTCGCTTCTTTGTGCTGTTCTTCTAGGCTGACAAATTCAGCTTCGTAAGCGCGGCGCTCGGCTTTTGGCAGTTCTTTCCAAGCTTGGTGCGTGGGGATGTTTTCGCAGGCTTGATAAACTAACTGAAAGACTTGGTAGCAGTCCTGTTGGCTTAGTTCGTAGTCGTAGTGCTCTAGCACTACTTTGATGCGCAGACACAGCTCCACCCAAGGTGCTTGTTTGTCGAGCAAACTACCTAATAGAACTCTAAGATCGGCAGCTTGTTTGCCACGATTTTTTTGCTTTTGCTCAGCCTGTAGACGCTGATGATGCCATAATTTGCGCCACAGGTTTAAGGCATGCCAGCTGAGCGCCAAGCAAATGGTAGTACCTATTATTATTACTAGAATCAATTGATTGGACATTGTTGCTCCAGAAGTACTATCAGTTACGCAGAGGTATTTGGGTGTGGGCAGTGCCAGCATCGATGCACAGTATATGGCCTTGGTTGCGTAACTGCGCTTAGATATTGGTTGCTGCCAGCGCGGGTTTATTGTTTAGATAGCAAGCTAACTAGGGTAACTAGGGCTGCGGCCCATTAGCAGCCGCAGCCTAGGTATTTAAGCAAGCTGTCTAAATGAGTCCAGCAGCGCAGGTACACCCGGGAACATACCAATCAGAGCCATAACACTGACCAGTACTGCAAAGGTAATGGCGGGGATAATCCAGCGGTCTGTGCGGCTGAGTTGGCTGCAACGCTCTTTATCGCCAATTATGCCTATATTATCCAGCAACATTGTCAGTGACCAGCCAAAGACCGGGTTAACCAAGGCTGAGCTAAATACCACAATGGCGGCTGACTGTGAGGTTTTACCTTCGCGAGTCATTTGCATGCCGGCTTCAAGCAAAGGCAAATACACACCCACAATTAAAGCAATGCTCAATACAGGTGGCCAGATCGCTATGTCAATTGGGTAGCCGATTACTGCAACAGCGACACAAAGAATACCTGTCAGCACGGCGCCGCCGACAATGGGCCGCTTAGCGATGGCTGCGGGTACTAGGTACGTACCCCAAGACGATGCGATATTGCCGCCACCAAGCAGTGTGCCTACCACTTGCCGTGCAGAAGCTACGCCCATGGTGTCATCAATATCCATAATGACCTTGCGCGCGCTTTGTGGGTAGTTAATCTGCTGGAAAATACGATGCCCTAAGAAATCTGGCGACCACATAGCTACTGCCAGCACAGCGAAGGGTGCTACAGCAATAAACTGCTCAATGCTTGGCAGGCCCAGCTGCCAGCCGGTAGTTTCACCCCACCAATAAGCTGGGTTCATATTGGGTAGGCTTGGTTCAGTAGTAAACTCGAAAGGCGCGCCTAAGACAAATGCGATAATGGCGGCACACGCAGAGCCGATTGGAATAGACAGCCAGCGCTTACCAATATGCTCAAGGTAGGCGTACATGATCACCGCAAACAGAACCACAATAAATGCAATGTAGCCTTTGTCAAAGCCGTCAGCCCAGCTAAATAGCTTACCGATTTGCGTAGTGACACCGACAAAGCCCAGATACAACAGTAGACCGCCGGCTACACCATCTCCGGTCAGGCGTGCAAGCAGACTGCCGCCTTTAAATAGCGTCAAGGCAAAGCCGAATACACCAATCAAAATGCCCAAGGCCATGGGATGACCACCCGAGGCAACAATCAAAGGAATAAGCGGAATAAGAGGACCATGCGTTCCGGCAAGGTTGGCGCTGGGCAGTAAAAAGCCAGAAAAAAGGATAACGAATAGTACTGCGGCAATAATCATTTCAAAGCGAACGTTTTCAATGACAAAGGCGTTAGATAAGCCCAGTGGTGCGGCAAAGGTTGAGACCACTGCCGCTACCATAACAATCTTACCTATGGTTGCAGCGACCGCAGGCACCCAGTCTTCGTACTCAAAGCGATAGTCATGCCCTGGTAGGTTAGGTCGCCAGCGACGCGGGCTCATAATGCTAAGTTCGTGTTCTAAATAATCCGCGCGGTTAACAAACTCAGAGCTGGGTTTATGTAGCTCTTTATAGTTGTAAGTTTCGTCTTCTTTCATTTTGTAAAATTCTTAACTGAACAGGCACAAAAAAAGCGCATCCTAGTCTTTGATGACGAGAATGGCCGGTTAGGTTTGTTGTGGATTATTGTTTTTGTTATGGATACGCTGAGCGTAACGAGAAGTGCGTAATTTGAAGTACGCAGAAAAAGTGTGGCAATACTCTATTTGTATGCTTAGCAAGTCAATAATTAGCAGGGTTACTTTAGTCGTAGGTGGGAGTATTTGGCAGACAAAAAAATACCCCGCCTAGGCGGGGTATTGAGTGTTACTCATCAAGGAAGGAGCGTAGATGCTCGCTGCGAGATGGGTGTCGAAGCTTGCGTAGTGCCTTGGCTTCAATTTGACGAATACGCTCGCGGGTAACATCGAACTGACGGCCCACCTCTTCCAGAGTATGGTCGGTGTTCATATCGATACCAAAACGCATACGCAACACCTTGGCTTCGCGCTCGGTTAAGCCGGACAATACATCTTGCGTGGCTTCTTTTAGGTTGGAAGTGGTCGCAATGTCCACTGGAGATTGCATGGTGACGTCTTCGATGAAATCG
>LFTS01000150.1 GCA_001513435.1 Gammaproteobacteria bacterium DTU040 | reverse complement strand
ACACGCGGCTTAGAAATACTAGACGCGCTCGCGCTTCATCAAAACACAGTTAGCCGCCGCACACGCGGCTTAGAAATGTAAACACAATCGCCCACTTGCCGGAAATGCGTTAGCCGCCGCACACGCGGCTTAGAAAATATTTTGGGCGAGCACGCTCAATATCTAAGTGTTAGCCGCCGCACACGCGGCTTAGAAATTAATGATGCGTTAGCTGTCAGTCTGCCATTCGTTAGCCGCCGCACACGCGGCTTAGAAAAGCTAAAGAACTCATTAGAGAAGTGACCGTTAGTTAGCCGCCGCACACGCGGCTTAGAAAACCGATTGACGTTTAGAAAGTTTGCTGCTGGCGTTAGCCGCCGCACACGCGGCTTAGAAAAGACGGGCAAACAGTTGTTTGTCGTGAAACAGGTTAGCCGCCGCACACGCGGCTTAGAAACTAGTGTGCCAGTCTCTTTGACGCCATTTATAGTTAGCCGCCGCACACGCGGCTTAGAAATCTTTTTTCGCGCCTGATACAACTAGCGCGTTGTTAGCCGCCGCACACGCGGCTTAGAAAATCTTCGTAGGTTTTCTCTTCTTGACGTTCTTGTTAGCCGCCGCACACGCGGCTTAGAAAAATGGTTGGGGCGTTATGCTTTCTAAGCATTCGTTAGCCGCCGCACACGCGGCTTAGAAAAGTCAGAAGGATCGGGATTGTATGAGCTATCCGTTAGCCGCCGCACACGCGGCTTAGAAATGCAGGGCGCGCTTGGGCCGGTAAATGACCTGGTTAGCCGCCGCACACGCGGCTTAGAAAGGTGCCAGCGCTAAACCGCAGGCGGTCGCTGAGTTAGCCGCCGCACACGCGGCTTAGAAATTACAGATATCCAGCTGCTCACGCTTGGTTGCGTTAGCCGCCGCACACGCGGCTTAGAAACAGACAACCTGGCTCCGGCCAGCGGCCTGACTGGTTAGCCGCCGCACACGCGGCTTAGAAACCTAACAGTTGGCGCTGGAAGGGGTTTTTTAAGTTAGCCGCCGCACACGCGGCTTAGAAAGACTATGCATCTCCCACGCACAGCCCGGTGGCGTTAGCCGCCGCACACGCGGCTTAGAAAAGTGTGCTGCCGTCTATGCGATTCATACCGGCGTTAGCCGCCGCACACGCGGCTTAGAAACGATATGTGTGCTGCTCATCGAGTACGGCCGAGTTAGCCGCCGCACACGCGGCTTAGAAAGAGATGCCAGCTTTGACACCGTTTTTTTGTATGTTAGCCGCCGCACACGCGGCTTAGAAACCCCAGTTTAAATAACACTGCTGCATTGCTTCGTTAGCCGCCGCACACGCGGCTTAGAAATGCCGGCATGCGCAGCCGTGAGGCAACTGTACGTTAGCCGCCGCACACGCGGCTTAGAAAGTAGAGCTGGATACGCATATAGCTAATGATAAGTTAGCCGCCGCACACGCGGCTTAGAAATGCTAGCCGGTATAGCTATCACAGGAGCACATGTTAGCCGCCGCACACGCGGCTTAGAAAATTAGCTCATCATCACGGAAAGCGCTTTTGATGTTAGCCGCCGCACACGCGGCTTAGAAATCCGCTTCCCGTTGAATCCCTGCGAATCATGGGTTAGCCGCCGCACACGCGGCTTAGAAAAACCGCAAGCGCTCGCATGCTCCGTCCAGGCAGTTAGCCGCCGCACACGCGGCTTAGAAAATTGAGCGGGTTTTTTATTATGCACCAGATCAGTTAGCCGCCGCACACGCGGCTTAGAAAAGTCTGCATCCGCGCGTGCTGATGACGTTTAAGTTAGCCGCCGCACACGCGGCTTAGAAATGAACGGGCGACTATCCCTGAGCGAAATGACCGTTAGCCGCCGCACACGCGGCTTAGAAATCAGACATGGACGCAAGACCGGAGTTTTTATAGTTAGCCGCCGCACACGCGGCTTAGAAAACCTTCCCACGCTGTGCGTTGCTTGGGTATAGGTTAGCCGCCGCACACGCGGCTTAGAAATGAAGCTGTGCCGGTCGCTGGTTGCATCGCTAGTTAGCCGCCGCACACGCGGCTTAGAAATATATGTTTCTGTGTCAAGCTCGTGCTTGAGCGTTAGCCGCCGCACACGCGGCTTAGAAAATAGCCCACAATGCTTGCTTAAACGATGTACCGTTAGCCGCCGCACACGCGGCTTAGAAATCAAAGTGCTGCCCGTGGAAACCGAGTCTGTGGTTAGCCGCCGCACACGCGGCTTAGAAATTGCTGCGCACGCCCTCGATTTTGGCGGGAAGGTTAGCCGCCGCACACGCGGCTTAGAAAGCCAATTGTGAGAATATCAGCGCCAACACCTTGTTAGCCACCGCACACGCGGCTTAGAAAACCGCGCGCGCTGCTGGATACACACACCTAGTTAGCCGCCGCACACGCGGCTTAGAAACCATGATAGCAAGCGCGAGAACGAAAACAGCAGTTAGCCGCCGCACACGCGGCTTAGAAATTTGTTCCTCATTCCAGCGGCTGGGGCGTTATGTTAGCCGCCGCACACGCGGCTTAGAAATCAGCGTATTCCAGTTACACAAGCAGAATATCGTTAGCCGCCGCACACGCGGCTTAGAAATGGGAGCGTTGGAGAAATAAGGCTAATTCGAGGTTAGCCGCCGCACACGCGGCTTAGAAATAGTGCATCGAGAGCCGCTAACAAGTCGTTAGGTTAGCCGCCGCACACGCGGCTTAGAAACAAAGCGCCAGCTCGTTAGCCACGAACTCGCTGTTAGCCGCCGCACACGCGGCTTAGAAAAGCACCTCGCCGTTAGCCTCGCTGGAGTCGATGTTAGCCGCCGCACACGCGGCTTAGAAAACGGGTAATTTCAGCTTAGGCGATGGCTCTGCGTTAGCCGCCGCACACGCGGCTTAGAAAACAGCGGCCAGTAAGCTTTAAAGGCGCAACGGGTTAGCCGCCGCACACGCGGCTTAGAAAATATGCCCTGTTATGCTTTGCTATAAAGTGAAGTTAGCCGCCGCACACGCGGCTTAGAAATGCAATAAATAATACTTAGATAATACCTTTATGTTAGCCGCCGCACACGCGGCTTAGAAAAGTCTGTGCTGGGCTGTATTTGTTTGCATATCGTTAGCCGCCGCACACGCGGCTTAGAAATAGTGATTCTGGCGTATCCGATGCTTGCTTACGTTAGCCGCCGCACACGCGGCTTAGAAACTTTGAAGATGGTCAACTTACAGGCTCAACAGGTTAGCCGCCGCACACGCGGCTTAGAAATTCAGGTTGTCGCCGGTACCGGCTATGGCTTCGTTAGCCGCCGCACACGCGGCTTAGAAACGAACAGCTCAGCAGGCCGGACATCTACTGTGGTTAGCCGCCGCACACGCGGCTTAGAAAGTGAATTTCAACGCTGAGAACAGCGCCATCACGTTAGCCGCCGCACACGCGGCTTAGAAAACCCACTGCACTTCCTTGTAGTGGGATTTACCGTTAGCCGCCGCACACGCGGCTTAGAAATGCCGCCAGTGCTTCTTTGAATCCCTTGATTTGTTAGCCGCCGCACACGCGGCTTAGAAATGAATCGGCTGTGGCATTGGCTTTACAATTGAGTTAGCCGCCGCACACGCGGCTTAGAAACATTGAAAAGGCACGCGGGTTCCTTGACGAATCGTTAGCCGCCGCACACGCGGCTTAGAAAACAATGCTTTCGCGTTCGCTATCGCCTTGGTTGTTAGCCGCCGCACACGCGGCTTAGAAATACCCGACGAAGCTTGATTAAATCCCCGTTATGTTAGCCGCCGCACACGCGGCTTAGAAAATCAGCGGGGGCGGCACTCAATGACAGCGTGATTTTAGCCATATGCTGCCCAGTAGCAACAAGGCCGAGTTTATTTAGTTGGCAAAAGCTGGAAAGGTCAGGGGTAGAAAAGGTAAGATTATTCACGTTGGGGGGCTTAGTTTTGTTTGTGTGAGAACTTACATTTTCTAAGAACCCTGGCTCTTTTTCCAGCTGGTCAAATTTTTTCTACACCTTTAAATGCGAAGAGCCGACAAAGCTAAAGCTAGCGACAAAACTAAGTTAAACTACCAGCAGTGGGTGCAAGTTCGCACGCCAGCATTCAAGCAATGGTTTGGAGACTGGGAAGATGGCAGACAAGAAAACACAGCCGTTGGATGTGTTCGAGGGGTGCGTTCCAGACCCGAGCGCCGAAGTTGCCGAGGCCGCCAAAAGCACTGGACGAAGCGAAGTCATGGCAGGAGGTCGAAGTGTTTTACATGGCGCTACCTAGAGCCCTTGTTGACGAAGATACAGGAGAGCCAAGGGTTTTTCTACCACGGAACAAAAGACAGCCTCACTATCTTCGACCTAGATCACCAAAACAGAAAAAATCACGGTTGGTTAGGCACTGATATTTATACTGGAAGTGACAAACGCTTAGCAGGGTCATATGCAAGACTGAAAGAAGGGTCATGCGTACCGCAAGTTATGGAGTTTTATGCGAATGTTAGGGAAACGCTGAACAAACCCCAAGCCATCCGCAGTCCTTGGTAAAATAGCACCATCTCACCAGTGCCGAGTGCACAACCATGCAGATCACTTTCGCCGAAGCCGAGTTCGCCAGCAAAAAGAAACAAACCCGCTGTGATCACCTGTTGGTCGATCTGGAAAGTTTGGTGTCCTGATCCGTTCTGGAGTCAGTGACTGATTTACACTATCCAAAAACAGACGGCAAGCAAGGTCGCCCAGCCATGGGGCTTTCCAGGATGCTGCGCATGTATATCCTGCAGCAGGTGATAGGGTTATCTGATGAAAGCAATGAGGATGCGGTCTACGACAGCCCGGCAATTCAGCTGTTTCTTGGCATTGATCTTGGGCGTGATGCCGTGCCGGATGTAACCACCTTGTTGCGCTTCGTCGGCTGTTGGAAACTCACGGTCTGACCCAGCAAATATTTGCTGCAGTCAATTACCAGCTGGCAGCCCGAAAGCAAAAGCCGTGACCCAGAAATGCGTCACGCCAAATAGGGTAATCAGTATTACTTTGGCATGAAAGCTCACGCCGGTGTGGATGCCGCCAGTGGTCTGGTGCATGCACTGGTTACCATTGCGGCCAATGTTCACGACGTAACTCAGACACATGCCCTGCTGCATGGCGAGGAATAGGAGGTGTACGGTGACTCGGGTTATCAGGGTGCTGAGAAACGAAAAGAGAACAAGGATAGAGATGTGGAGTGGGTGATTGCGATGCGCCATGGCAAGCGCCGCAAGCTGCGCGAAGCGGTACAGAAGAAGGTCGGCTGGTAGATAAAATCGAGCAGCTAAAGAGCCTGATTCGCGCGAAGGTTGAACATCCGTTTTACTGGATCAAAGTGCACTTTGGTCACCGCAAGGTTCGCTACCGTGGTTTGGCAAGCTTGCTTGCCTTGGCGAACCTGTTTTTGCCGAGGCGATGTGTGGCATCGACGGGATAAATCCGTCTCAAAACCGGGTTGCTGCCCGGAAAAGCAGCAAAACGGGTCAAACCGTTCATAAATGAGTACTTTTATGGCTCTGAAGTTAAAAAACTCAAAACTGAGCTGTAATTTTGTATCAACCTGCTGTTCAGAGTTACTTTATTCAGCGGTTCCTTAAGCCTTTTGCTGTAGATGCTAAGCTACGTTTTGATACTGTGCTCAAGGTCATTCAGGTGCTTAATATAGAGCTGAAACTACAGCCTGCACATTGAGTAAATAGAGCTAAAATTCTTATTGATTGAGTCTGCACCTGCACAAAAGCAGACTCAGAGCTAGCATTTAATAACTCACGGCGGCGCTTGCTAAAATACTTTGGATTTAGCTTAAGTTCGGCGCAAAACTCGACTTGGGTTTGCCCACTTTGCTCAATGGCTTCGATAAGTTCCAAGCACTGTGCTGTATTGCGATATTAACGGCTCATAGAACACCTCGTTTATTAAAACGGGTAGGCTATGACATCAGAAAAGCGTTGGCTATGCGGGATTGTTGTTACGCTTACAGTTCTAGCCCGATACTCAATACGCAGCACCTTAGTCGGTGTGTGGCAGCATGCCTGAGTGCCAATGATCATGATGCTTTATCCGCCTTAGGTCATTAAAACTGATCCGCCCGACTGACAGTTTTTCAAATTCTTTCCCCCCCTCCAAAAAAAGCTACCGCAATTCAATACCAAAATTTGACAAGTATCATTAAATGTGAATACAAGCAAAACTAAATATTGGCTTTTAACTTCGTTCGTGCTTTTGTGCGCACGAAGGATTTTGATTTCGTAGGTGCGTGGATTGAACAGCGAATCCGAGATAGTTTGTTGTGTGAATTAGGGTTAATTGGCACGCCAAGTGCTTGTTAATAGGAACTGAAAACAAAAACAATTTTACAAGGCCGTAAAAAGCAGGGTGTACTATGAAAGTCAATTTACCCATTATAAATGAACAGGTTTCAATTAAAGCAGAGCAGCAGTTAATTTCAACCACAGATTTAAAGGGAATTATTACCTCGGTTAACGATGATTTTGTTGAGGTAAGTGGTTTTTCAAGGGATGAGTTAATCGGTAAAAATCATAATATAATTCGCCATCCAGATATGCCGCGCGCTGCTTTTAAGCAGATGTGGGATACCATTCAAGCAGGCCATTCATGGAAAGGAGTGGTTAAAAACCGTTGTAAGGATGGGCGTTACTACTGGGTGGATGCGTTTATTACGCCTATCTCGAAAAATGGACAGAAGGTGGGCTATCAGTCTGTGCGTGCGCTGCCAAGTCAATGCAATATTGAGCGAGCGCAAAAGTTGTATAAAAACCTAGATAAAAGTAATAAAAAATCAGCTTACCAGCAGCCTGTGTCTTACTTTGCACAGCTTTTCTTAAGTTGGTTCTTGCCACTGTGCGTTAGTGCAGGTTTGTTGGGTTATTTTTATGACTGGCAGGCTGTGGTTATTTTACTGGGCGGATTGGCTGTCAGTAGTTTGGCGTTTTCATTGGGGCTGAAGCCTTTGCTGCGTTTAAATGAGTATGCGAAGGGTACAACCTATAACCCTTTGATGCGTTATTTGTACACGGGCTATAAGCACGAAGTGGGCGATATTCAGTTTGCTATCCAAACACGCACCTCGGGTTTGCGGGCAGTGACGGCGCGTTTGCAATACACCGCTTCTATGCTGAATGAAGTGAAGAATAAAAGCGCAGCCAGTCTGGCAGGTTCTAATACCTTGATAACTAAGCTGAGTAAAACGGTGGATGCGATTTTTGTCGCCATGGAGCAGCTTTTGGCCAGCCAACTGCAACTTACCCAGGCGTCGGGCAATATGGCCGAGACGTCGAGCGAGTCGCAACGCTTAACGCTGTCAGGGCGCGATTATATTGAGCGTTTGCTAGGCTCGATTAATGAGCTGTCTGATGAGCTGCAGCACATAGAGAAAGAAGTGTCCGAGTCCACGACACGCGGACAGCGCATTGGTACGGTGCTGGAAGTTATTACTATGGTAGCTGAACAGACCAATCTTTTAGCGTTGAACGCTGCGATTGAGGCGGCGCGGGCAGGTGATGCAGGTCGTGGTTTTGCGGTGGTGGCAGATGAGGTGCGTAAGCTTGCTTACCGCACTCATGATTCCACTACTGAAATTCGGCAAATCATTTCTGAGCTGCAAGACAATACCAAGGCGTCGTTACATGCGATCGAGTTGGGTGTGGAGCGCTCCGAAGCTACGCGCAGTATGGCCAATGAGGTTGATCAAGAGCTGCGCGCTATTTTGGATCAGGTGCAGTCCATGAGCCGTTTGGCGTTAACCATTGATAGTGCGATCCAGACGCAAACGGCGTTGAGCACGCAGACCAGTGATCAAGTAGCGGACTTGCGCGAGGACAGCGCTGGCGTGATGCAGGTTAATCATCAGGTTAACGAGCACAGTGAGCAGGTTGAAAAGAATGTGGATGAGCTGTTGGATTTGGCTAACCATTTTTTGAAAATCACGGTTAATACGCGCCGCGCTAGTTAAGAGCTAAGCTCGCTCAATAGCGTCATAAAGGCGTTGGCCGCATTGGACAGGGTGCGCTCCTTGTGCACTATGTAACCCAAGTCGCGGCTGAGCTGGATGTCTGGCATATCCAGCTCGACCAATTCCTCATCCAGCATGGTGCGTGGCAGCACGCTCCAAGCTAAGCCAATCGACACCATCATTTTTATGGTTTCCATGTAGTTGGTATGCATGCTGATGTTGGGTGTGAGTCCTGCGTCCGCAAACAGGTTCAAGGCGATTTTGCTGGTAAAGGTTTGGCTGCCGGGAAAAACAGCCGGGTAATCACTGAGATCCTGTAAGCTAATTTGTTTTTTGTGGCTTAACGGATGTTCGGGTGCAACCACAAATACTAGGTCGTCATGCCAGACTTTAACGCTTTCTAGGTGTTCAACATGCTGTGGCGACAGGGTGATCAACGCCAGTTCACAACGTCCTTGCAGCACATCGTTGTACGCTACTTCTGAATCTAAAAAACGTATATCCAGCACGACCTCTGGGTGATCCTTGGTGAAGCGGCGCAAAATAGGCGGCAAGCGTCTTAAGCCGATGTGGTGACTGGTCGCCAAACTTAAACGCCCACTCACAGTGCCGCTAAGATTGCTCAAGGCACGCTTGCTGTCTTCCAGTTCATTGACAATACGGTAGGCGCGCGGCAGTAGCGTTTGTCCGGCCTGAGTCAGGGTGACTTCGCGGCCCATGCGGTCAAATAAGCGCACCCCCAGTTGTTCTTCTAGTGTAGCTAGGCGTTTGCTGACCGCTGGCTGGGTAATATGCAGCTGCTGACCCGCTAGGGAAAAGCTGCCCTGTTCGGCGATGGCGATAAAGGTGTGCAGGCTAGCGAGATCCATGGTGTTCTATTCCTGTTTGGAATTTATATTATAAAAAATAACCATTGGAGTTATAGCTTTAATCGACTTAGCATGCAATACATAAGAAAGTTTCGTTTAAGCTGCCGTTGCAGCAACCAATGAGGAAAGTCCCATGGCTGGAAAAACACTCTACGATAAACTCTGGGAAATGCATGAAGTGAAGCGCCGCGACGATGGCTCTTCGCTGATTTACATTGACCGTCATATTTTACACGAAGTGACCTCGCCGCAGGCGTTTGAAGGGTTGCGGTTGGCCAATCGTCAACCTTGGCGCATTGACGCCAACATTGCCACGCCAGATCACAACGTGCCGACCACTAAGGCGGAGCGTGCTGGCGGTATTGATGCCATTGCGGATGAAGTCTCGCGTATTCAGGTGCGGACTTTGGATGATAACTGCAACAGTTTCGGTATTTTGCAATTCCCGATGAATGATATTCGTCAGGGCATTGTCCACGTTATTGGTCCAGAGCAGGGCGCGACCTTGCCGGGCATGACCATTGTTTGTGGTGACTCCCACACCTCAACCCACGGTGCGTTTGGTGCTTTGGCGCACGGTATTGGTACTTCGGAAGTTGAACATGTGTTGGCGACGCAGTGCCTAGTGGCGAAGAAAATGAAGAACATGCAGGTGCGTGTTGAGGGAGAACTGCCCTTTGGTGTGACCGCTAAAGACATTGTGTTGGCGGTTATCGGCAAAATCGGCACCGCTGGCGGCAACGGCCACGCGCTTGAGTTTGCCGGCAGTGCGATTGAAGCCTTGTCGATGGAAGGGCGCATGACCCTGTGTAACATGTCCATTGAAGCCGGTGCTCGTGTCGGCATGGTGGCCGTGGATGAGAAAACCATCGAGTACGTTAAAGGCCGTCCTTTTTCGCCAAAAGGCGCGGACTGGGATGCAGCAGTGAAGGTGTGGCAGGATTTGGTGTCTGATGCCGATGCCCACTTTGACACTGTGATTGAAATGCGCGCCGAAGACATCAAACCGCAAGTGAGCTGGGGTACGTCACCTGAGATGGTGTTGCCTGTGGATGCCAATGTGCCTGATCCGGCGCAAGAGGCGGATCCAGTTAAAAAGGCTTCGATTGAGCGTGCGCTGAAGTACATGGGCTTAACCGCGAACCAAGCCATTACAGACATTAAACTGGATCGTGTTTTTATTGGTTCGTGCACCAACTCGCGTATTGAAGACTTGCGTGCGGCGGCAGAAGTCGCCAAAGGCCGTAAAGTCGCCAGCAGCGTGATTCAAGCGTTGGTGGTGCCAGGCTCTGGCTTGGTCAAACAGCAGGCCGAGCAAGAAGGTTTGGATAAGATTTTCTTGGACGCAGGCTTTGAATGGCGTGAGCCGGGCTGCTCCATGTGTCTGGCGATGAACCCCGACAAGCTGGGCAGCGGCGAGCATTGCGCTTCGACCTCTAACCGTA
>LFTS01000114.1 GCA_001513435.1 Gammaproteobacteria bacterium DTU040 | reverse complement strand
TTATAAGGAAGTTCTAAATAACTGGCTACGCAAGTTAATGTTTAGTTAATTATTTAGAAGCACCTTAAAAAAAAGCTGCCACACATATTCAATGTGGGCAGCCTTTTTAAATCACCTAGCAACGCTGGTGCTTACTTTTTAGAAGCGGCTACCTGTGCAGCAACTTCAGCAGCAAAGTCTTCTTCTGCACGCTCAATACCCTCACCCACTTCGTAGCGAACAAAGCTGAGCACTTCTGCGCCTGCTTTTTCAGCCAGCTTACCTACAGTAACATCTGGGTCTTTAATGAAGGGCTGACTCACCAAGCTGATTTCAGAAAGGAACTTGTTAATACGGCCTTTAACCATATTCTCAACAATGTTTTCTGGCTTGCCTTTAATCTTGTCTTCGTTGAGCTGCATAAAGATTTCTTTTTCTTTAGCGACTACATCTTCATCGACTTGCTCAGGACTCACTACCTGTGGGCTACTTGCAGCGATATGCATAGCGATATCACGCGCCAACTCAGCATTGCCACCCTTGAGCGCCACTACCGCACCAATACGGTTGCCGTGCAGGTAGGCACCTAACACATCACCTTCAACGCGCGTTAAGCGACGAATGTTTACGTTCTCACCGGTTTTGACCACCAAAGCTTCACGTGCTGTTTCACGCTCTGCGATCAATGGCGCTGCATCGGTATAACCTTTAGTAAAAGCTGCATCCAAACTTTCAGCAACGAAGCCCTTGAAATCGTCCTGCATCGCTAAGAAGTCTGTTTGTGAGTTAACCTCGATAATAACTGCAGTTTTATTGTCATCAGCGACTTTTACCGAGATGGCGCCTTCAGCAGCGATATTACCGGCTTTTTTAGCCGCCTTAATCGAACCTGCTGCGCGCATATCGTCAATAGCTTTTTCAATATCACCACCAGCAGCTTCCAAGGCTTTCTTACAATCCATCATACCTTGGCCGGTACGCTCGCGTAGTTCTTTAACTAGAGCAGCAGTGATTTGCGTCATCTTTTATTCCTCATAAATTTGGATAACCCCCAGCACGGATAGCTGAAGTTTTAATCTGAAAAAAAGGGGGTACACAGCCCCCTTTTTTGCGAACAGCACAGAGCCTATGAATTAGGCTTCGGCAACACCTTCATCAGCAACTTCAACAAACTCTTCTGCAGTTGTTGCGCTGCCTTTGCGGGCACCAATGACTGTGTCTGCTACTTGGGTCAAGTAGTACTGAACGGCACGGATAGCATCATCGTTACCTGGGATGATGTAATCGATACCTTCAGGGCTGCTGTTGGTATCCACAATACCTACAACAGGAATACCTAGCTTGTTAGCTTCGCTGATAGCAATACGCTCATGATCAACGTCAACGACAAACATAACGTCAGGCAGACCGCCCATGTCTTTGATACCACCGAGGCTGCGCTCTAGCTTTTCTAGGTCACGCGTACGCATCAAGGCTTCTTTTTTGGTCAGCTTCTCAAAGGTGCCGTCCTGCGCCTGAACTTCTAGGTCGCGCAAACGCTTAATGGAAGTACGAATGGTTTTGTAGTTAGTCAACATACCACCTAACCAGCGGTGGTCTACGTAAGGCATGCCACAACGTGTTGCTTGCTCACTGATAAGTTTGCTGGCGGAACGCTTGGTGCCAACAAATAGAATTTTGTTTCTACCCGATGCTTTCTGCTCGATAAAGCTTAGCGCTTCTTTGAACATGGGCAGGGTTTTTTCTAAGTTAATAATATGAATCTTGTTGCGCGCACCAAAAATGTATTTGCCCATTTTTGGGTTCCAGTAGCGGGTTTGGTGACCGAAGTGCACACCAGCTTGCAGCATATCGCGCATATTTACGTTTTGAGTCATGGTAATTCCTAAGATTAAGTTTGGGTTAGGCCTCCACATATCCCAGCTCTCAACCCGAAGGCACCCAGAAAACTGTGTCGATATGTGTGTGGATTCACTCACTTTATAGATTTTCTACAAAGCGGCGCGTTTTATAGCATATCCAGCATTAAATGACCAGAAAAACATAAAATTACTTGCTAGAGCTACAGTTCTTTAAGGGTAATAAAAGCCGGCCATTCAGCACTCTTATAAAACTGCCGGCAAGTATTTGAGCTGACTCGCCCTTGTTGGTTCCCAGCTTCTGGGCGATGTGGTTTGTAATTCTGGCTTAGGTGTTACCGGGGAATTTTTCATCGCGCAAAAGTTGCGCTCCCACACAGTACCGGCACAAAGCGCTGCACCCTCAACAGGAGTTGCGCCGGTCTCGCATAGCATTGCGCCTTAAGGTATTATATGTTCATGCAAAACCTTTCTTCGCGACCCACAAATCCAGCATCCGAAATCCTTACAGTCAGCCAGCTTAATCAGCGGGCGCGTCAGCTGTTGGAAGATGTATTTCCACGCATCTGGGTAGAAGGTGAAATTTCTAACCTAGCCCGCCCAGCTTCTGGACACCTTTATTTCACCCTTAAAGATGCACAAGCTCAGATACGCTGCGCTTTTTTTCGGCAGAATGCAGCCCGCACGCGGCAAATAATTGAAAACGGCAGCTTGGTTAAATTGGCTGCCCGAGTATCTCTTTATGAAGGTCGTGGTGATTACCAATTAATTGTTGAACAGCTAGAGGCTGCAGGTGAAGGCGCATTGCGCGCTGCATTTGAAGCGCTTAAACAACAGCTTCTAGCAGAAGGCCTATTTGATCAGCAGCGTAAAAAAGACCTGCCAAAATACCCTCGCCGCATCGCCGTGGTCACCTCACCGACCGGCGCTGTATGGCAAGACATTCTCAGCGTGTTTGCACGCCGCGCACCACAAATTGCCTTAACTCAGGTACCCACCGCAGTGCAGGGCAAAGAAGCTACCGCTCAGATTGTACAGGCACTAAAACTGGCCGATCGCGGACAGTTTGATGCCATTATTTTGGCTCGTGGCGGTGGTTCATTAGAAGATCTTTGGTGTTTTAACGAAGAAATAGTAGCGCGCACCATTGCTGACAGCATCACGCCTATAGTAAGCGCCATTGGTCATGAAACNNCCGGAACGTCAAGCATTACTACAAAGAATCGATTATTTACAGCAACGCTTGCAACGCCGTCTAAGCGATCGACTCAAGACGCTAAATCAACAATTACATGGTCTTAACGCACGCATACGTCACCCCAAGCAGCGTATCGAGCAAAGCATGCAGCGTTTAGATGAACTTGAATTGCGTTTAACCCGCGCATGCACTCAGTTACTACAAAGTAATCAGCAACAGGTTCAGTTGTGGCAAGCTCGGTTACAAATACAACACCCACAAACCCTGCTTAATCAACAGCAGCAATGGTTAACCCACCTGCAGCAAGCACTGACTAAAAACATGGCAATGCTGCTCAACACTGAGCAAAAAAAGCTAAAAGGCATGGCGCAAGCTTTACATTTGGTCAGTCCATTAGCTACTTTAGACAGAGGCTATAGCATCCTGCGCGATGAGAATCAGCAGGTGATTCGCAGTAACCAACAGGTACGCAGTGGGCAACAACTACAAGCGCATCTGGCCGAAGGCCAATTACGCATTCAAGTACTCTAGTTTTACATCGCAAAAAAGGTTTACATATGCAGTCCATATATGAAATTTGGAATCTATGGGTTTCCCAACATCCACTCATCCAAACCCTCGCATCAGCCGGTTTAGTTTTATTTTTTTCCTATGTAGCCAACTTTATTGTTAAGAAAATTATTCTGCGTGCTTTTTACCGCATTCTTAAGCAGGTTTCCCACGAGCACGCTGAAGACTTTGGTATTGCTAAACGGCTAGCCAACATTGTGCCCGCCATCATCATTGCCCACGGCATTCAATTCGTGCCAAACCTACCAAACGCCTTAGTTTCAGTAGTCAAAAACGTCGCCAGTGGCTTTATTGTTTTAACTATTGCACTAGCCGTTGGCGCGACCCTTAACTTTGCCAATATGCTCTACAACAAACGCAAAGATGCGCACCTAAAGCCAATCAAAGGCTATATACAGCTGGTTAAAATTGCTGTTTATGCCATTGCCACCATCCTAATTATCGCCACCCTTATTGACCGCTCCCCGCTCATTCTGCTCTCCGGTTTGGGAGCTATGGCAGCGGTATTGATGCTGATTTTCCAAGACACCCTGTTATCACTGGTCGCCAGCGTACAAATATCCTCTGGCGATATGATCCGTGTAGGCGACTGGATTGAAATGCCGCAGCAAAATGCCGACGGTGATGTGATTGATATTGCGCTGCATACGATAAAAATTCAGAACTGGGACAAAACCATCAGCAGTGTGCCCATTAAAAGTTTTATTAACAGCTCATTTAAAAACTGGCGCGGCATGCAAGAAAGTGGCG
>LFTS01000115.1 GCA_001513435.1 Gammaproteobacteria bacterium DTU040 | reverse complement strand
GGCTAACGCTGTCTCTTGTGATGCGGCTGTTTGCTCATCCGTAACCGATTGTTCTTCTTGGACAACGTCTGTGCCCTCGATCACTTCAACGGGCTCTTCTACAGCTTCAACAGCCTCTGCTTCAACAGCCTCTGCTTCATCGGCTACTGGAGACTCAGAGAGCACATCAAGATGCTGTAAGCTGGCAAGCTGTGTGTTCTTTAGCTCAATCAACTGCTGCAGCTTATCAAGCTGGTTATTTAGCTCTGCAACACGCTCATGCAGGTCTGAGTTTTCGCGTCTGCTGGAGTCCAACAGCTCTTTAGCCTCGGTTAGCTGGGCAAATAAAGCATCGGCACTGTCTCGACCTCGCTCACTGCCTATAGCCGCTTGTCCTGTATCACTGGCAACGAGACGTAATGTATCTTGTTGCTCAACTTTGGCAGGCGCGGCATCGGCCGTGGTGCGCTGACGAGCATCAAGCTGCTTTACCGCGGCAGCTGCTTCAGGCGTACTGCCGGTTAGTGTTGAACTCTGAGCTTTAATTTCAGCAATTGCAGCACTCTTGCTGCGCTTTTGAATCTGCGCGTCATCTGGCAAGGTTAAAACCTGCCCTGCTTTAAGTCTGTTAATGTCACCATTAACAAAGGCTTGCGGGTTGAGATCGCGAATAGCCAACATGGTTTGCTGGGTTGTTGAGCTGCCGCCCACTCGGGAAGCGATTGACCAAAGCGTATCGTTTTTCTCAACTCGGTATTGATTGTCGCCACTGGCCGTGATTCGACGTGGACTTGCAGGTGTTGCTCTTCTAGCTGCTGCAGGCTTAGCAGCCGACTGAGCTGTTGTTTTAGGTGTAGACAACGGCGTGGTCGTTGCTGGTACGTACACAATTTCTTGTGGTGTGTACATAGGTGGGTCAAGCAACACAGTGTATTCACGCAGAATTCGCCCGTTAGGCCAGAGCAATTCGACTAAAAAATTCAGGTAAGGCTCACGCACCGACCGCTCACTGGTTATCCGCAATACGCTTTTTCCGCCTGCGCTGATAATAGGAGTAAACTGCAAGTTAGTAAGAAAAAACTGACGCTCTACGCCAGCACGGGAAAATTCTTCAGCGGATGCTAACTGCGATTTAATTTCTAGTGCAGTTAATCCACCAACTTCTAAAAGCTCAATTTCGGCTTCTAGAGGTTGATTCAAGAAAGATTTGACAGAGACATTACCCAAACCAAGCGCATGTGCCACGCCAGATGTAAGTGCAGTAGCGGCTGCAACAGCCAACACCAGTTTACGAACCCGAAGCATATAGTCTTATCCCTTATTCACTTTCCGAGCAATACGGAGATGCTTGAAGCGGCTGTTTTGCCTAACGTTGACACCAGTTTGCAAGAGCAAAGCTAGAATCGTTCTTCAATCTTTATAGTAAGTATCTTTTACAGTTGAAGTTTTATCAATAACTAATCACGTCTATTACGCTGTTTTTAATACACTTTGCCTTAGAATTGGACTTACTGCACACATTAGCAGGCTGTAAACTCTTTATTAAGCTTAAAGCAAAAGGCTGCCCTATGATAAGCAGCCTTTTATTTAATGATATGAACTAGCGCTCAAGCAGAATACGTAGCATCCGTCGCAAAGGTTCTGCAGCACCCCATAACAATTGGTCACCTACGGTAAAGGCACCCAAATAATGTGAGCCCATATTCAGTTTACGCAAGCGCCCTACTGGTACATTCAAAGTGCCAGTTACGGCAGTTGGAGTAAGTTCTTTCATCGTAATGTCGCGCTGATTAGGAATCAGCTTAACCCAAGGGTTGTGCTGACTAATGAGCTGTTCAATATCAGCCATAGGTACATCTTTGTTCAGTTTGATGGTTAATGCCTGGCTGTGACAACGCATGGCACCAACACGCACACAGATACCATCCACATGAATAGGGTTTTTAAAACGACCCAGCACTTTGTTCGTTTCTGCTTGTGCTTTCCACTCTTCACGGCTCTGACCATTTGGCAGCGCGCTATCAATCCAAGGGATAAGACTGCCTGCCAAAGGTACGCCAAAGTTTTGCGCCGGCATTTCATCACTGCGTTGCGCCAAGGCTACTTTGCGATCAATATCTAGAATCGCAGCAGCTGGATTAGCTAAGTCCTCAGCAACGGCATCATGGATGTAACCCATCTGACTCAACAGCTCACGCATGTTTTGTGCGCCGGCACCACTGGCTGCTTGGTAGGTCATAGCGCTCATCCACTCTATTAGACCTGCCTCAAACAAACCGCCAAGCCCCATCAGCATTAAGCTAACGGTACAGTTACCACCAACGTAGTTTTTAACGCCGCTTTCAAACGCTTGATCCACCACTTTACGGTTTACAGGATCCAGTACGATTACCGAGTCATCGTCCATGCGTAGCGCAGAGGCTGCATCAATCCAGTAACCGTCCCAACCTGCTTCACGCAGTTTCGGAAATACTTCATTGGTGTAGTCGCTGCCCTGACAGGTCAAAATAACATCCAAACCTTTAAGCTCGTTGATGTCATAAGCATCTTTCAGCGCGGGAGCATCTTTACCGATCGCCGGCCCTTGTCCGCCCACATTCGAGGTCGTAAAGAAAATTGGCTCAATCAGTTCAAAATCCCGCTCTTCTAGCATGCGCTGCATGAGCACGGAACCAACCATCCCACGCCAACCTACAAGTCCTACACGTTTCATACGACTACACCTTTGTTAAATTAATACATCTAACGGATACAGATTTTTCTCTGCCAACCCGTTAGACAAACGTTCTAATCGATAATTTAATTAGAGCTTTTCCAGTGCTGCCACTACAGCATCACCCATCTCGGCTGTACCCACTTTGCGCATACCCGCCGACATAATATCGCCAGTACGCAGGCCTTGGTCCAATACATCGCTAACAGCTTTTTCTATAGCTTCAGCGGCCTGTGATTGATCAAAACTGTAACGCAGCATCATGGAAACCGACAAGATGGTTGCCAGTGGGTTCGCTAGGCCTTGCCCTGCAATATCAGGCGCTGAACCATGACAGGGTTCATACATGCCTTTATTGTTGGCATCTAAAGAAGCCGATGGCAGCATGCCAATTGAGCCAGTGAGCATGGAGGCTTCATCTGACAAAATGTCGCCAAACAGGTTGTCGGTGACCACTACATCAAACTGCTTGGGTGCACGTACTAGCTGCATTGCAGCGTTATCGACGTACATATGGCTCAGCTCAACATCTGGATAATCCTTGGCTACTTCTTCAACCACTTCACGCCATAGACGACTGGATTCTAGCACATTTGCCTTGTCCACGGAGCAAAGCTTCTGATTACGCAAGCGTGCCATATCAAAGCCCACTTTAGCAATACGGCGAATCTCACTTTCGCTATAGGGTAAGGTGTCAAAGGCTTTGCGTTCACCGTTGTCTAAGACAATGGTGTCACGCGGGCTGCCAAAATAAATGCCACCAGTCAGTTCGCGGACAATTAGAATATCCAAACCAGAGACTACTTCTGGCTTGAGGCTGGAGGCGTCTGCAAGCTGCGGATACAGAATTGCAGGACGCAGGTTGGCAAACAAGCCCAGCTCGGAACGGATTTTTAACAGACCGCGCTCTGGACGAATGCTTTTATCGATGGTGTCCCACTTAGGACCACCCACCGCGCCAAGCAGTACCGCATCCACTTCGCGAGCTAAAGCCAGCGTTGAGTCCGCTAGGGGTACGCCGTGCTTATCAATCGCCGCGCCACCGAGTTCGCCATCAACCAACTCTAAGCCAAGGTTGTATTTTTTGTCAGCAAGGTTAAGTATTTTCACCGCTTCAGCGATGATTTCAGGACCGATACCGTCACCGGGTAATACTAAAACTTTTTTTGTCATTTCATTTCTCGCCTAGGGCTTTATTGCCCGTGCTTGTAATTTATAATTGTTGCAGTACCTTGTGGGAGCGCATCTTATGCGCGATTGGGATTAACCCCAAAACATCAGTACCACCTAAAAATCCGCTTCGCGCAAAAGTTGCGCTCCTACAACAAGCCATTCGCGCAGAAGTCAGGTTCCTACAAAAGCCGGCCTGCAAGAGCGGTTTTTTACTGGCTCAGTGCACCAAACAACCAAGGGTACTGCCGCTGGTAGCCTACTTCAAATGCGCGAATTTCATCGGCATCTTGCAGTGTCAAGCCAATGTCGTCCAAGCCGTTAAGCAAGCAATGCTTACGGAACGCATCTACCTCAAAGTCATAGCTCACACCATCGTCACGAATCACTTTCTGCTCAGCCAAATCAATCGTTAACTGATAACCCTCATTGGCTTGAACCAAACCCATCAGCTCATCCACAACTTTCTGTGGCAAAACAATGGGTAACAAACCATTCTTAAAGCTGTTGTTATAGAAAATATCCGCAAAACTAGGCGCGATAATGGCGCGAAAACCGTACTCATCCAACGCCCATGGCGCGTGCTCACGGCTAGAGCCGCAGCCAAAGTTTTCCTGCGCGAGCAAAATACTTGCCCCCTGATAACGCGGCAGATTCAGCACAAACTCTTGGTTGATCGGACGCACGCTGTTATCCATGCCCGGCTGACCTTCATCCAAGTAGCGCCACTCATCAAACAGGTTCTCACCGAAACCAGTGCGTTTGATGGATTTTAAAAACTGCTTGGGAATAATTTGATCCGTATCCACGTTGGCGCGATCCAAGGGCGCGACCAAACCCTGATGCTGGGTAAAGGCTTTCATTATTCTGCTCCTTGTAAAAGTTCACGCACATCAACAAAGTGACCGGTCACCGCGGCGGCGGCGGCCATGGCTGGGCTGACCAAGTGCGTGCGTCCGCCATTGCCCTGACGGCCTTCAAAGTTACGGTTAGAGGTCGAAGCGCAATGCTCGCCGCTGCCCAGCTTGTCGGGGTTCATCGCCAGACACATGGAGCAGCCCGGTTCACGCCATTCAAAGCCTGCGTCCAAGAAAATCTTATCCAAACCTTCTTGCTC
>LFTS01000062.1 GCA_001513435.1 Gammaproteobacteria bacterium DTU040 | reverse complement strand
CCTGGCCGCTTCACCCTTGTTAAAAACATTGCGTTCATATTAGCGGGCCTAGTGCTGCTGCTGTTAGGCTCAAAATGGCTCGTGAATGGAGCAGTCGACTTGGCTAAGCTACTGGGGCTCTCCGAACTGATTATTGGTTTAACCGTGCTGGCGGTCGGTACCTCATTACCCGAGCTTGCCACATCCCTGATAGCCGCTTGGAAAGGTGAACGTGATATTGCTGTAGGCAATGTAGTGGGCAGCAATATTTTCAACCTGCTCTGTGTTTTAGGCTTGGCTGGACTGGTATCTCCCCTAGCAATCCCCATCGCCCCTAACGCGCTGAGCCTTGATTTTCCGGTGATGCTGGCCACAACTATCGCCTGCTTGCCCATTTTCTTTGCCGGTTATCGTATCAGCCGCTGGAACGGTGCTTTATTTTTCTTTTACTACATCACTTACACCTGTTACTTAATCCTGCACAGTCAAGAGCATAATCTTGCTCAAACCCTCAGCGATGCGATGCTCGGCTATGTTGTTCCTTTAACGGGTATCAGCCTATTCGTGATAGCCTTCCGTGCGTACTACAAGCAACCAAGCCTTTTACAGAGATAATAAAAACATGGCAAAGCGCAAACTTTCTCGCCGCCAAAGCTGGCGAATTGACAAGATTCAAGCAGAACGCACAGCACGAGCACAGCGACGAGAAGAGCGCACCTTAGAAGAACTGGATGGCAGTGACTTAGGAAGCGAGCAAGAAGGCTTGGTTATTTCCCATTTCGGGGTACAGGTCGAAGTAGAGGCGAGCTCAACCGAACTTGCCGGACAACGCTTGCGCTGCTATCTACGTGCCAACCTGCCCGCACTTGTTACAGGAGATAAAGTAATTTGGCGCGCTGGCAATCAAGGGCTGGGCGTAATTGTCGCTCAGCTGCCGCGCCAATCCGAGCTCTGTCGCCCTGATATGCAAGGCAAATTAAAACCGGTAGCAGCCAATATCGATCAAATATTGATCGTGTTTGCACCCTTACCCGAACCGCACGCCAATTTAATTGACCGCTATCTGGTTGCCGCCAGCCATGCGGGGATTAAACCCATTCTGCTATTAAACAAAGCCGATTTACTTGGGCAAGACAAAACGCATAAAGCCAAGAAGCTGCTGGATATCTACCAAAAACTTGGCTACTCGATTCTGCAGGTTTCTGCTTACAGCGGTTCGGGCATGCAGGAGCTGGAAAACGTACTCAAAGAACGTGTCAGCGTGGTCGTCGGCCAGTCGGGCGTGGGCAAGTCATCACTAATCAACCGCCTATTACCCGAAGCACAAGCGGCAGTCGGTGCGCTGTCTGAACTATCTGGCAANNTCACCCGGCATACGCGAGTTTGGTCTTGCGCATGTGAGCATTGACGATATTGAAGCGGGTTTTATTGAATTTCATCCGTTTTTAGGTCGCTGTCGTTTTCGCAATTGCAGCCACGAGCATGAACCCGGTTGCGCGCTGCTGGAAGCCGTTGCGCAAGGCCACATCAGTCATGAGCGCCTGACCAGCTTTAAATCTCTAACCGCCAATTTATCTGAGCGCTAGCATGCACTAGCGCCTTGACCCGCAGGAATCTAGATAAATACAGCTAAAACTATAAACGCCGATCAGGCTGCATATCCAGCAAACCGTCCTCGAACAGATTTAACCGCTCACGCATTGGTTTGGTCTGCTCAACAGCCTGCTCTTTTGACTGATTGATTTCTTCGTCGGACAAGCCCGTCTCCGTGCCTTCTATTTCTTCATGTGCACGCTTGGTCAGCACTAAAATATCAATGCGCCGGTTAACCGGGTTATAAGGGTTTTTACGATCAAACAACATAGACGAGGCGTAGCCAGAAACACGTGCAATCTGCGTTTCCTCTAGTCCGCCTGAGCGCAAGGCACGTCTGGCCGCATTAGCGCGGCCGGCTGATAGCTCCCAGTTACCAAACTCTGCCTCACCCGAGTAGGGCTTAGCATCTGTGTGGCCGCCAATACTGATTTTATTAGGCACGGCGCTGATTGAGCCAGCCATCATATAAAGAATATCTTCAAAGTGCGGTTGCAGCTTGGCACTGCCTAAGGAAAACATGGGCCGGTTTTCCGCGTCGGTAATCTGAATACGCAAGCCATCTTGAGTGATAGCAAGCGATATTTGATCAAGATAAAGCTCTAGCTCTTTGTTTTCTTCTAACTTATTTTGCAACTCAAGCAATAATAAGTTTAGCCGCTCCTGCTCTAATTGCTCCAACAGGTTAGCGCTTTCTTTATCCAAGCCTTGCGATTGCTCTGTATCAACACGCAAGCTAATTTCATCATTGATTTCCGGATTGATAGTCGAGGTTGCAGAGGGTGTTGGCGTGCCGCCCAAGTCAATCACATAGGGACTGGCGCTTTGACTGTAACCAACGGGGTCTTGGAAATAACCAGAAATAGCTTTTAATTGCTCAGGTGTCGCTGAAGATAGCAGCCACATCACCAAGAAAAAAGCCATCATCGCTATAGCAAAGTCAGCAAACGCAATTTTCCATGAGCCTCCATGGCTACCACCTGAGACCTTTTTTACACGCTTAATTATTATGGGTTGGTTACCACCGCTCACTGA
>LFTS01000308.1 GCA_001513435.1 Gammaproteobacteria bacterium DTU040 | reverse complement strand
CTGCGCGAAACCGTCTGCGGCTACAGCCCGCAAGGTGAAATAGTGGATTTGCTGTATAACCAACACAAACAGACTTTGCCGCCACATGAAGAGCTGGATTTATTGTAAGGGGCAACTTTAGAAGCATTCCACCGCAACTTTTGCGCGAATGGGGTTAACCGGAAACGCTGAAGTTGGCTGAAGGTCTTATCGCGCATAAGATGCGCTCCTACGGTAAAGCGGTTGATGCGCAGCCGGTCTTGGGGTCGGCACGGCTCTTGTGGGAGCGCAACTCTTGCGCGAATGGGATTAACCGGAAACGCTGAAGTTGGCTGAAGGTCTCATCGCGCATAAGATGCGCTCCTACAGTAAAGCGGTTGATGCGCAGCCGGTCTTGGGGTCGGCACAGCTCTTGTGGGAGCGCAACTCTTGCGCGAATGGGGTTAACCGGAAACGCTGAAGTTGGCTGAAAGTCTCATCGCGCATAAGATGCGCTCCTACGGTAAAGCGGTTGATGCGCAGCCGGTCTTGGGGTCGGCACGGCTCTTGTGGGAGCGCAACTCTTGCGCGATTTGTTTATAGCATCTTGTTTTATGTGCTGCGGGCATAAAGCCTATTTGGTCGTTGTTATTTTGATACATTAATCGGATAATTTGCGATTATCTATCCAGAAAAGAGACCGAGATGCTAGAGCTTCGTTTGTCTTCCTTCGGTGGTGTGCCTTTTTCGCATGGTGCGTTATTGCCTTTGCTGTCAGATTACGCCCGTCCGAATGACAAGATTTCTGAGTGGCTGGCCGCGGGTACACTCATTTCCTTAAAGCGTGGTTTGTATGTTGTGGGCGCACCTTGGCGCCAAGAAGCCTTGTGCATGCCTTTGCTTGCTAATCGATTATACGGTCCATCTTGTGTTTCCTTGGAGTATGCGCTGGCGTGGCATGGTCTGATTCCTGAACGAGTGGTTGAAGTAACCTCGGTGTGCACGGGGCGTGGGCGGGAATTTGAAAATGCCCTAGGTCGCTTTTCTTATACTAAAATTCCACAACAGCTTTTTCCGCTAGGCATAACAATTGAGGCAGTCGGAAACCAGCATTTTTGGTTGGCAAACCCAACTAAGGCGGTGTGTGACACAGTTTTACTCACGCGGCATTTACGCGCCTTTGGCAAAGCATCGATGCAGGATTTTTTGCTTGAAGATTTACGCATGGATGAAGAAATCTTACGTGATTTTGACGAGTCGGTATTAGAGGGTTATGCGTCCTCAGGCTATAAACCGCGTCAGTTTAAAGCGTTACGACAGGTTCTGGAGGGGTTGCTGTGAGTGTTGTTGAGCAGATGCTGCAAAAATATCCTTTGACCGATGGCGACAACATCAACGACGCCTTACGCGAAGTGATGCAAGAGATAGCCTTGGCTAGCTTAGTGCGGGCAGGTTTTTTTGATAAAGCGGCTTTTTATGGCGGCACTTGCTTACGAATTTTTTACGACTTGCCTAGATTTTCTGAAGATTTGGATTTTTCGTTAGTGCAATCACAAGAAGACTTTTCTTTTGAGCCCTACTTTGATGCGCTGGTGTCCGAGTTTAATGCGTTAGGATTTGAGGTGGAGATTTCGGCACGTAAGAAGTCGGCTGAAACTGCTGTGGTGTCAGCATTTTTAAAGAAAAATACCAGCATTTATGATGTGCAGGTACGCGGGCAGAAGGTATTAAAAATTAAGTTTGAGGTAGATACCGAGCCACCACTTGGGTTTAAAACGGAAGAAAAACTGTTGTTGAATCCTTATTCTGTGTATGTGAAGTGTTTTAGCCTACCTGATTTGTATGCCGGTAAAATGCATGCCTTGCTTTTTAGGCAGTGGAAAAACCGTGTTAAAGGGCGTGATTGGTTTGATTTTGAATGGTATGTGCGCCGTGGCGCTGAGTTGAATTTAGCACATTTAGAAGTGCGTGCACGGCAGAGTGGTGACCTAGGTAGTGAGCCTTTAACTCCAGATTTGTTTAGTGCTTGGTTAACCCAGCGGATTGAGCAGCTAGATGTCGAGTCGGCCAAGAGTGATGTGCGACGTTTTATTGCAGATACACAAGTGCTAGATATTTGGTCACGTGATTACTTTATGCAACTGGCAAAGCGGGTTAGGTTTACATAAGTGGCCCCTTTGCGCAGTTGGTCTTGGGGTTGGCACAGCTCTTGTGGGAGCACAGACCTTGTGGGAGCGCAACTCTTGCGCGAATGGGATTAACCGGAAACGCTGAAGTTGGCTGAAGGTCTCATCGCGCATAAGATGCGCTCCTACAGTAAAGCGGTTGATGCGCAGCCGGTCTTGGGGCTGGCACAGCTCTTGTGGGAGCGCAACTCTTGCGCGAATGGATTAACCAGAAACGCTGAAGTTGGCTGAAGGTCTCATCGCGCATAAGGTGCGCTCCTACAGTCAAGCGGTTGATGCGCAGCCGGTCTTGGGGCTGGCACAGCTTTTGTAGGAGCGCAACTTTTGCGCGATTTTTGGTTTATAGCCCTGCGAGTTTGCGGAGTTCTTCGGCGCGGTCGGTTTTTTCCCAGCTAAATGCTGTGAACGTGTCGCTGCCTACCGTCATTTCGTAAGGATTGCGGCCGAAGTGTCCGTATGCAGCGGTTGCCTGATACATCGGGTGCAGCAAGTCCAGCATTTGCGTAATGGTGTAAGGACGTAGGTCGAATACGTCGCGCACTAGCTTAATAATACGCTCATCACTGATTTTGCCCGTGCCAAAGGTGTTCAGTGAGATCGAGGTGGGCTGAGCCACGCCGATCGCGTAAGACACTTGAATTTCACACTTTTCCGCTAAACCAGCAGCAACAATATTTTTCGCTACATAGCGTCCTGCATAAGCCGCACTGCGGTCAACTTTAGACGGGTCTTTACCAGAGAAAGCACCGCCGCCATGCCGCGCCATACCACCGTAGGTATCAACAATGATTTTACGCCCTGTCAAACCACAGTCACCCACTGGACCGCCAATCACAAAGTTACCCGTAGGGTTGATGTGGAACTGGGTGTCTTTATGCAGCAGTTCAGCCGGTAGGGTGTGCTTGATGATTAGCTCCATGGTGGCTTCACGCAGATCAGCAAGGCTGACGTCAGGGCTGTGCTGGGTAGAGAGCACCACCGCGTCAATTCCTACCACTTTACCGTCCTCATAGCGGCAGGTGACTTGGCTTTTCGCATCAGGACGCAACCACGGCAGCAGGCCATTTTTACGGGCTTCGGCTTGACGTTCCATCAAACGGTGCGCGTAGGTGATGGGTGCGGGCATTAAAACATCGGTTTCGTTGCTGGCGTAACCAAACATCAAACCTTGGTCGCCTGCGCCCTGATCTTCAGGCGCTATGCGGTCCACGCCTTGGGCGATATCGGATGATTGTTTGCCGATGATATTGATAATGCCGCAGGTGGCGCCGTCGTAACCTACATCTGAGCTGTTGTAGCCAATGCCGGTAATCACGTCGCGCACGAGCTGTTCGAGGTCGATCCATGCGCTGGTGGTAATTTCGCCGGCAATAATCGCCACGCCCGTTTTTACCAGTGTTTCACAGGCTACGCGGGCGTTTTTGTCTTCGCTAATGATGGCGTCCAGTACCGCATCTGAGATTTGGTCGGCAATTTTATCGGGATGGCCTTCAGAAACGGATTCTGAGGTAAAAATAGAGTATTCGCTCATATCGATTCCTTCATGTTAGGGGTGCTTTGTGAGTCCGGCTTGGCGAAGTGCCGTAGCTGAATTTGAAAGCCGTTTTTTAAACCCAGATAAATACTTTCTCTGGAAATGAGTCCTGCGTGTTCAGCCCAGTGGGTCAACTCGCTTTGTTCAAAACCTAGCCATAGGTCGCCACAGGCTTGCTGCGCCCAGTCTTGGTCGTGGCGGCAGAGTTCGCTGATAATCAAGCTGCCACCTGGTTTTACTGCTTGTGCTAGGTGCTCAATCGCTGCTGCAGGTGCGGCGAAATGGTGTAGGACCATATTCAGCAGCACACAATCAGCGGGTGGTAGCTGGCTGCTTAACGCATCTGCCAGCATGAGCTCGACATTTTCAAGCAGGTGTTTAGTGCAGCTGTGTTGCGCCTGCTGCAGCATGTGCGAGCTGTTATCTACTGCTAGCACCTGTGCAAAACGCTTCGCTAGATCGGGCAAAAAACTGCCGTCACCCGGGCCGATTTCGGTTGCGCGGGCGTGCTCGGGAAACTCTAAACTATCCAGCAAGCTGGTAAGGCTGTCGCGATACTGCGGCAGACCGACAATTAAGTCTTGATGCTGATTAAATTCATGGGCAACGCGCTGGAAAAAAGCTTCGCTGGCGCTGGCACGTTCGCGGTGAATCTCGTTAATGCGTGTAGCAATTTCAGCGGCAATGGGTTGGGCATCTAGGCTGGCCAGTAGGGCGCTGTGCAGTTCGTGCTCATGGGCTTGGGTTAGGCTGCGACGATAAAAAATCGCATTGCCTTCCCGGCGGGTTGTGACTAATCCGGCTTGGGTCAGCACTTTTAGATGATGGCTGATGCCGGATTGTCCCGTGGCGAAAATATGTGCCAGTTCCAGCACGCCAAAGG
>LFTS01000221.1 GCA_001513435.1 Gammaproteobacteria bacterium DTU040 | reverse complement strand
TATTCATAGACTCTTTAACACCGAATAAAAATTCTATACCTGCCGTGCGGTTAAACGCCTAGTGTTTTGACCTGCCACTCAAGTTGTACCAAGGCGAGTCGAAACATTACATAGGCTGCATTAATAAGAAAAATAATTTACTAAGTGAAAAAAAAGGTGAACATTATGGCTGATCAGGGATTATCACTTTGGCAGAAGATGAGTTTTGCAATGCGCTTAACTTTAATTTTGCTGACACTATTACTATCCTCAATTGTGGTATTGGTAGGGGCTTCTAGCTACCAGTTTCGGCAGTCATTAACAGAAAGCACGCTTGAAAACCTTGCCCAGCAAAGCCAGTCTCATGCCCATGCTTTTACTGAATGGTTGAATGTCCGCCAAGATGAGATGCGTGTGATGGCTAATACCAGAGAGGCACGTGCGCTCGATGCTTGGGGTATAGCGCAGCTTTTGGTTACGCTCACTGAGACGAATCAGTTTTACGATACGGTTTTCTTGCTTAACCCAGAAGGTCGAGGTTTAGCAGGTGTCAGCTTTGAAAACAATCAGGCGCGAATCCTAAGCGCGAATGAAGCGTGGGATTTTAACGTAGCTGACCGTGAGTGGTTTAAATCTGCGGTGGCGGGCAATGATGTTTTTTCTCAGCCAATTATTTCGCGTGCTAGCGGTAATCTTGTGAGTACCGTTGCTATTCCAGTACGGCAAAATGGCCAAGTGGTTGGGGTGGTGCGTGGAGCCGTGCAGATTGACACGCTTGTTAAACGTTTGGCCGCGCTGCCACGGGATGCTGGTACTGAGATTTATATCGTTGATGAATTGGGCAAGGCAATTACACCGGCAGCGTCTATAAAAGACTCCAATGTTGCTTTGCAAACAGAAGCCGTAACAGCTGCCACTAAACGCGCTCATTTCACCGGGCTATATAAAAATGCAGCAGGCTCCGCGGTAGTGGGCAGTCAGACATTTATGGACTTGTTGGGCTGGGGCTTAGTGATTGAAACCCAAGAGTCAGTCGCGTTAGCCAAGCTGATCGACATGCTGCGCATTATGCTGGTCATTGCTGTAGTGGGCGTAATTATAGCTGTGCTTAGCAGTTTATTACTGGTGAAAAGTATTACCCGCACTTTAGGGGGCGATCCCAACTACGCTGCCGAAGTGGTGCAGCAGGTGGCTGATGGCGACCTTAACGTAACTATCAAACTGGCTGATAACGACAGTCGCAGCTTGCTGGCCTGCATTGCTAATATGCAGCAAAAACTGCGTACCATTGTGGGTGAGATTAGTAGCTATGCCGAGCAGGTAGCTGCAGCATCGACGGAGCTGGCGCAAACCAGCGAGCAGGCTAATGCTGGGGTGCAAATCCAGGTGGAAGAGCTAAACGCCTCGGCAACTGCCATGACGCAGATGACTGCCACATTGGAAGAAGTAGCGCGTAGCACCTTAGATACAGCTAATGCCTCCAATACAGCGTTATCGACCGCGGATGATGGTCGTGTAGCAGTGGATGCTACTTTGCGCTCGATAGAAAATCTTGGGCAAGAAATGGAGTTGGTAACAGAAAGCATTAATGCGCTTAAAAGTGATAGCGATCAGATCGACAATATCCTTACGGTGATTGAAGGCATCGCCGAGCAGACCAACCTGCTGGCACTGAATGCGGCTATTGAAGCAGCGCGTGCGGGTGAGGCAGGTCGTGGGTTTGCGGTGGTGGCCGATGAGGTGCGCGGCTTAGCCAGTCGTACCATGACGTCAACCGCAGAAATTCAAGCCATGATTGAGCGACTGCAAACAGGCTCTGACCAAGCCGTGCGCGTGGTGAATAAAAGCATGCAAGGCACCTTGAGCAGTATTGAAAATGCTCAGGAAATGAACACTAAACTCACGGATATTGTAGGTGCAGTGCAGAATATTGATCAGTATGCGCAGCAAATTGCCAGCGCCACCGAAGAGCAAACCCAGGTCTCGCGCGACCTTAATCAAAGCATTCATCGCATCAATGGCATTGCCGAGCAAACAGCGGATAATATTTATCACACCACCGAAGCCAGTAATGCTTTAGCCAAGTTAGCGGAGCAGCTTAAGGCGCAAGTAGGTCATTTCCGTGTTTAAGTGCATTAAAAATTTTATTTGATTAGAGGTGAGCGTGCAGGATTCTTTAGCGCAGTTTTTAGCCAAGGCCATTGAAGTGTTAGAGCGCATCGAGCCTTGGTTGCCTGAAACCGTAGAAAACGTAGATTGGCAACAACATTGGGCGGCACGCTGGGTGCGTACTCAGCGGCAGGGTTATTTGCGACCAATCGCCGTACACAGTCAGCTAAAGTTGGCGGACTTGCTGGGTATAGAGCATCAGCAACGCCAACTGGTTGAAAATTCTCAGCAGTTTTTACAGGGCTTGCCGTGCAACCATGCCCTAATGTGGGGCGCGCGCGGCACGGGTAAGTCGTCTTTGGTGCGTGCGATTTTGGCGGAATATGCTGTTTTTGGGTTGCGCTTAATTGAAGTTGAGCGTAGCAACTTGGTGGATTTACCGCTGATTGTTGAAGCGTTGCGCGGGCGCCCTGAACGGTTTATTATTTTTTGTGACGATCTATCTTTTGATGCGGGTGAAGCTGATTTTAGGCAGCTTAAAAGCATTTTGGACGGCTCACTGGAACAGGCACCTGAGAATGTGGTGCTCTATGTCACCTCCAATCGACGTCACTTATTGCCCGAGCACCAGTCCGATAATCAAAACTGGCAACGCAGTGAGTCTGGCGAGTTGCATCCCAGCGAAGCGGTGGAAGATAAAATAGCCTTGTCGGATCGCTTTGGTTTGTGGCTGTCGTTTTATTCGTTTAGCCAAGAGCATTATTTGGATGTGGTGTGCCATTGGGTGGACCACTATGCGCGAGCGCTAAAGCTGGTGTGGCAGCGCGACGAGGCCTTTGAGAAAGCCGCTATTCGTTGGGCGACAGCACGCGGAAACCGCAATGGCCGCTGTGCTGAGCAGTTTGCTAAACACTGGGTGGGGCAGTTGGGCTTGCAGCGTTAGTTTGCTTGGATAAATCACAGTATAAAAACGCCGTGCTTCCCTAGGAGTGCACGGCGTTGTTAATTTAGAGACGCTGATACAGCCCGGTAACCTTGCCTTGTTTGTCTAGGCTTAAGACTTCCAAACTGCCTTTTTTCTCCGGTCCCATGCCTGGTGAATTGAGCGGCATACCGGGCAGGGCGATGCCTTGGATATCCGGGCGCTCGTTTAGCATTTTATTAATCGCTGCCACCGGCACATGACCTTCCACCACATACCCATCAATTTCAACGGTATGGCAGCTGGCGGCTTGGCTGGTGCCTAGCTTGCGCTTGATAGGTGCCATGTCTTGATGGTCAATGCGAGTCACGGCAAAGCCGTTTTCTTCAAGGTAGTCGGCATAGGCATTACAGCAGCCGCACCAAGGGTCTTTGTGGAGTGTGGCTTGGATGAGCTCTTGTGCGCTGAGCTGTTGGCTGACGCCGAATATCATCGCGATGCTTAATAATGCGCGTAATAGGTAGTTTTGCATGGTAGTTGCCTCTGCTTTAATCGGTACTCATTGGGTGCTCGTTAGCGAGCCTTAAAAAATTCAGGATTAGAGCAGCAGTTTTGGCGGTGGGGTTTGCGGCGGATAATACAAGCTGATGAGTTTTGATTGTTGTTCAGGAGCAGTCGTGTAACTGGTGGTGAGCAGGGTTAAGTGTGGATTTTGACTAAGATTGATACAGTTGCTGCAACTTTGCACCTGTACACAACAGTCCAAGCTGGACTCGCTGGGCTGAGGGCATTCCTGGCAATGCACCAGGGTTGAGCTGGGCTGTGTTATTTCAGACAGGTGCGCAGGGCTGGCGAAAGACGCAGACGACAGGCTCAGCAAAAATAGGCAAAGCGCCAGTAATGCTTGGATGGAGCTTGGTCGCTGTGTGCGCATCGCGGTTAGCCTACTTTAATCTGCGTGGGGTTTTAGGTGGTCAATAATGGCACACTCGGGGCGATCATCACCATGACAATGGTCAACCCAGTCGCGCAGCTCGTTGCGCATGGCTTGCATCTGCGCGATATTTTCATCCAGCTCGGCAATGTACTGCTGGGCAAGGGCTTTAACATCAGCGCTGTGGCGTTTATCGTCATGCCAGAGGCTCATCAACTGCCCGACACGCTCTAGTGAAAAACCCATGTCCCGTGCGCGTTTAATAAATTGCATTTGCTCTACCGCCGCTTGATCGTAATAACGATAACCGGATTCACTGCGCCGCGCTGGCGGCAGCAGCCCGGTTTCTTCGTAATAACGAATCATCTTACGGCTAATACCAGAGGCTTCTGCGGCTTGACCTATGGTCATGCTGGCGTTCATGTTAAGCCTCGGCCAGCATGGGTTTTAGGCGACGCAGGCGCAGTGCGTTACTGACCACAAAGACGCTCGACATAGCCATGGCCCCTGCAGCGAAAACCGGTGAAAGTAGAGTACCGTTAAGTGGATAGAGCACGCCCGCTGCGACAGGAACCAATGCGGCGTTATAGGCAAAAGCCCAGAACAGGTTTTGTTTGATGTTGCGCAAAGTACTGCGCGAGATCTGTAGCGCGTTGACCACACCAGTGAGCTTGCCGGATATCAACACCACATCCGCAGCGTCAATGGTAATGTCTGAACCTGTACCAATAGCAATGCCGACATCCGCAGTAACAAGTGCAGGAGCATCGTTAATACCGTCACCGACAAAGGCCAACTTGCCATGGCGTTGTTGTAGTTGCTGCACCGTTTCCACTTTTTGTGCGGGCATTACTTCGGCGACCACTTCATCAATACCCAGTTGTTCAGCAATGGCTTGTGCTGTATGTCGGTTGTCACCTGTGACCATGACAATTTTTAAACCCAGTTCATGCAAGGCTTTAATGGCTGCTGGAGTGCTGGCTTTAATGGGGTCGGCGATCGCTAGCAAGGCAGATAACTTTCCATCTATAGCTAGGTACATAGGGGTTTTACCTAGCTGGGCTAATTGTTGTGCTTGCGTGGCAAAACTGTCGACTTGAATAGCCAATTGGGTCATAAAGCGATCAGCGCCTACTTCGATACGCAAGCCATCGACTGTGCCGCGAACGCCTAAACCTGTTAGTGATTCAAACTCAGTCACAGGCAAAAGCTCAAGATTTTTTTGTTGGGCTGCGCTGACCAGTGCTTGCGCTACGGGATGGCTGGATTGATGTTCCAGCGATGCCAAAAGCTGTAAAGCGCGTTGTGCATCTGCGCCTTCAGCCGCAATAAAATCGGTCAGATGTGGTTTACCTTCGGTAAGCGTACCGGTTTTATCCAATGCGACCACTTGCACATCCTGTAGGCCTTGCAGTGCGGTACCTTGGCGAAACAAAACGCCCATCTGCGCGGCACGACCCGTGCCCACCATAATGGACGTGGGCGTGGCCAAACCCATAGCGCAAGGACAGGCAATAATCAATACGGCTACTGCGTTGACCAAAGCAAGGGTTAGGGCGGGGCTGGGACCAAAAACCAGCCAGACTAAAAACGTCAGTGCTGCAGCCGCCATGACTGCAGGAACAAACCAGGCGGTAATTTGATTGACCAGGTTTTGAATCGGCAAGCGACTGCCCTGGGCTTGTTCAACAAGACGAATGATCTGTGCCAGCATGGTGTCTTGGCCGATTTTTTCGACACGCATACGCAACACGCCAGTTTGATTAATGGTGCCGCCTACCACTGCGCTGCCTTCAGTTTTCTCTACGGGAATAGGCTCGCCGCTAAGCATGGATTCATCGACAAAACTGTGTCCAGAAAGCACTACGCCATCTAATGGAATACGTTCACCAGAGAGAATTTCCAAGGTTTTGCCCACGGTGATTTCGGCAATAGGCGTTTCTTTGGCATTGCCGCAGCAGGTAATCACGCGGGCAGTTTTTACTTGCAGCTTCAGTAACCCCTGAATTGCCTCAGAGGTGTTACTTTTGGCTTTGTTTTCTAGATAACGTCCCAACAAAATCAAGGTAATAATTACCCCGACTGCTTCGTAGTACACATTGACTGTACCCTCGGGCAGCAGCTGTGGGGAAAAAGTGGCTACCAGCGAATAGCCAAAGGCCGAGCCAGTGCCTAACGCCACTAACGCATTCATATCCGGCGACCAGCGCAATAAGCCGCGTACACCGAGCTTTATCAGCGGCCAGCCGGGACCAAAAAACACCCCAGCCGCCAGTAACGATTGGATAACCCAGTTGGTTTTTTGTCCAATTAAATCATTTAGCCAAACATGAAAGGCAGGCAGCACATGCCCGCCCATTTCCAAAATAAATAGCGGTAATGCCAGTGCAAACGCAATCCATAGGGATTTTTTTAGCTCAGACAGTGTTTCAGTAAAGTGTGCGCTGGGGTCTTGCTGTTCACTTACGGGTGTTTCGTCAATGCGTTTGGCGGGATAGCCTTGCTCGGTGAGTAGTGCGGTGAGGCTGTTAAAATCGGTATCGGTAATTTCCAGCTGAGCTTTTTGCGTAGCCAGATTCACTGTAGCGCTGACGACACCGGGAAAACCAAGTAGAGACTTTTCTACCCGGCTTACGCAAGACGCGCAGGTCATGCCCTCAATAGCTAATTCAGCGTGGCTAAGCACGGGTTTAAAACCTAGGTTGATAATGGCATTAACCAGCGCTTGAGTGGTTTGCTTGTCGTTGTACTTGGCCTGAACTTTACGGGTAGCCAGATTGACATTAACGTCCTGCACGCCGGGCATGGCTGCCAAAGAGCTTTCGATACGACCTACGCACGATGCGCAGGTCATGCCATCAATTAAGGCGTTAAATGAATGCAGAGTAGTCATGCTGGTACCTCCTATAATGTATGTAGCTAAGCGTAAAGCTTACCACGATGGCAAGGTCAAGCAGGAAAAACAATTCTGTTTAACTTTGAACGCACGCAAGCTTTCTATTGTTATTCTGTGGTCAGTGTTTAAGTGGGCTGCTAACATGCAAACCTAGATTTTTAAATCCACATTGGTAAAAGGGTAGCAAATGAAATTTCACCATTTAGCTGTTGCAGTAGCTGTAACCAGCATATTGATAACCGGTTGTAACAAAGATGAAGGCAAGGCAGAGTTAAAAACACCGGCCCAAAAAGTTTCCTATGGTATTGGTTACAGCATGGGGAAAAACTTTAAGGACGACGGCGTGGATGACCTGAGCCCGCAGGCTATTGCCGCAGGTGTTGCTGATGCGTTAGCCAATAAAGAACAGCGCGTGGATGATGAGGCGCTGATGGAAGCTTTTGGATTTATGCAGGAGCGCGCACAGGAGCGCATGAATGCTGTCAATGACGAAGCAGCCAAAGCAGGAAAGGCTTTTTTGGCTGAAAATGGCAAACGTGAAGGCGTGATCACTACAGATACTGGATTGCAGTATGAAATACTGGTTGCAGCGCAGGGTGCACAGCCAAAAGTGAATGACACTGTGCAGGTTCACTATCACGGCACTTTAATTGATGGTTCGGTATTTGATAGCTCTGTAGAGCGCGGCATGCCAGCTGAGTTTCCAGTAGGCGCGGTGATTCCAGGCTGGGTTGAAGGTCTGCAGCTGATGCATGTCGGGGAAAAATTTAAATTTTATATCCCCAGTGAGTTGGCCTACGGTACCAAGAGTCCTGCACCGGCAATACCTGCAAACTCAGCGTTAATTTTTGAGGTTGATTTGTTAGCTATTGCTGGACAAGAATTAGAAGAGTCTGTCGATGAGGCAGAAGAAGAAAGCGAGTAAATACAGGTTGCATGCCTGTCTGCACAGTGTTTGCAGGCAGGTGTCCCGTGAGTTTTACAGTGAATAATGTGAACAATACAACGCAAATTATTTATAACCAAGGCGAACCTGAGTATGCCGTTTTGCCTTGGCATGAGTATCAACAATTATTGCAAGCAGCGGGCTATCCCAAGGCGCAGAGTGTGAATTCTGAGCAGACTCAAGCTCCGATAGCCAAACGAGTGAGCAATGTGTCTGAGCTTAATGCATTGCGTGAACAGGCGGGTCTTTCAGTTGAGCAACTTGCCCGTGACGTAGGCATTAGTCCGCATTACCTGCTGCTGATTGAGCAGGGCGAACGAGAAGCCAGCGATGTGGTTTTACGTTCATTGGCTAGGATTCTGCACGTTGATCAGTGGAACCAATGAGGAACAAGTGACTCAAAGCG
>LFTS01000285.1:11779-22154 GCA_001513435.1 Gammaproteobacteria bacterium DTU040 | reverse complement strand
AACCTTAGAAGATGGTGTGGTGGTGGGTGCGGGTGCAAAAGTATTGGGGCCTTTTATTGTCGGTGCGGCGGCTAAAATCGGCTCTAATGCAGTGGTGACCAAGGCGGTGCCAGCCGGTGCAACCGCCGTGGGAATACCTGCAAAAATTATTGAAAGAGCGGACGATAAACACCTTGAGCCACAAACGGAGGCTAAGCGGCAGGCAGCAGCCGAGCGTTATGGTTTTGATGCTTACGGTGTGACAGAGGATATGCCGGATCCGGTAGCGCGCTCTATCGGCGCGATGCTGGATCATTTACTGGCTGTAGAAGAGCGCTTAGACGAAATGTGTGATGCGTTGCGCGACTTGGGTAGCGATTATTGTGCAAAGGATTTGCCCGATCTGCCTGAAAACACCTTTGCTAACGGTTCTGCCAATGCAAAAGGCACTTCGCCGACAAAGTCGGAGTAGGTTTTCGTAAAAACATACTGGCTTACTGGGATTAATACTTGACTGTCTTTGTCGGGAATAGCATAATGCTAGGCAAGTCTGATTTTTGCGGTGTTGAATATGCGATTGACCACTAAAGGCCGTTATGCGGTTACAGCAATGCTGGATTTAGCACTTAATGCTCAGGAAGGGCCGGTGTCTTTGGCAGATATTTCTGAGCGACAGCATATTTCTTTGTCTTACCTAGAGCAGCTGTTTGCTAAGTTGCGGCGCAATGATTTAGTTTCCAGTGTGCGTGGGCCCGGCGGTGGTTATCAGTTAGCAAGAGAGCCAGAGCTTATCCAGATTGTGCAGGTAATAGGTGCCGTGGATGAGTCGGTAGATGCGACCCGCTGCCAAGGCAAGGGTGATTGTCAGGGCGGACAAACCTGTCTTACGCACCATCTGTGGTGTGAGCTCAGTGATCAGATACATGATTTTTTAAGCAGCATCAGCTTGGGCTGTCTAGTTGAGCGTGCTGATGTTAAGAAAATTTCCACTAGACAGCATTTAAATCAAGCCGAAGAACAAAATACGATAGCGCGCATGTAGAGCATGCTAGCTACCTGAGGAGAACGATATGAAGTTACCCATTTATTTAGATTACTCAGCCACAACGCCAATCGATCCGCGCGTGGCGCAGAAAATGATTGAGTGTCTGACCATGGAGGGTAATTTTGGTAATCCAGCATCACGCTCGCATGTGTACGGCTGGCGTGCTGAAGAGGCCGTTGAAAATGCCCGTCAGCAAGTAGCTGACCTAGTCAACGCAGACCCGCGTGAAATTGTCTGGACATCTGGTGCAACCGAGTCCGATAACTTGGCAATTAAAGGTGTGGCGCACTTTTATAGCACCAAGGGTAAGCACTTAATTACCTCCAAAATTGAGCATAAAGCAGTTTTGGATACCATGCGCCAACTAGAGCGTGAAGGTTTTGAGGTGACTTATTTGGAACCGTCTGAAGAGGGCATTATCACCGCTGAACAAGTGGAGGCAGCGCTACGTGAAGACACCATTCTGGTTTCTATCATGCATGTGAATAACGAGATTGGAACAGTGAATGATATTGCGGCGATTGGCGAAGTAACCCGCGCACGTAAGATTTTGTTCCACGTCGATGCGGCGCAATCGGCAGGTAAAATGCCAATCGACTTAGAGACGCTAAAAGTTGATCTGATGTCGTTTTCAGCACACAAAGCATACGGTCCTAAGGGTATTGGTGCGCTGTATGTGCGTCGTAAACCGCGCGTACGCCTCGAAGCACAAATGCACGGTGGCGGTCATGAGCGTGGCATGCGTTCAGGGACACTGGCGACACACCAGATTGTTGGTATGGGTGAGGCATTTGCGATTGCTGGGCAAGATATGGAAAAAGACAATCAGCGTATCACTAAGCTCAGTACGCGTTTCTATGAACAGCTGCAGGATATGGAAGAGGTGTATCTCAACGGCAGCCAAACACAACGCTTACCGCATTTCTTAAATCTAAGTTTTAACTATGTCGAGGGCGAGTCATTGATGATGTCGCTTAGAGATTTGGCGGTCTCGTCGGGTTCGGCTTGTACCTCAGCTTCACTGGAGCCTTCTTATGTATTGCGTGCTTTGGGACGCAATGACGAATTGGCGCATAGCTCCATTCGCTTTACTTTCGGGCGTTTTACCACTGAAGAAGAAGTGGATCATGCAGTGACACAGGTGCGTGAGGCGGTGGGTAAACTGCGCGCATTATCACCCCTGTGGGATATGTATAAAGATGGTGTCGACCTGTCAAAAGTTGTGTGGCAGGCCCATTAATAGCGAGGATTAGTATCATGGCATATAGCGAAAAAGTAATTGACCACTACGAGAACCCCCGCAACGTAGGCAAGATGGATGCTGACGCGCCCAACGTTGGTACAGGTATGGTCGGTGCGCCGGCTTGCGGTGACGTAATGCGTCTACAAATCGAAGTGGATGACAACGGCATCATTAAAGATGCTAAATTTAAAACCTATGGTTGCGGTTCAGCCATTGCCTCAAGCTCTCTGGCAACAGAGTGGATGAAGGGCAAAACGCTGGATGAGGCTGAGCAAATCAAAAACACTACCATTGCGGAAGAGCTAGCCTTACCACCGGTTAAAATTCACTGCTCAGTGTTGGCCGAAGATGCGATTAAAGCCGCAGTACGTGACTATAAAGAGAAACAAGCCAAGTAATAATTAGGAGGTGTAGCATGGCAGTTAGCTTAACTGAAGCCGCAGCAAAACATGTGCGCCGTTCGTTGGATAAGCGCGGCAAAGGTGAAGGCATACGTGTAGGCATACGTACTACCGGTTGCTCAGGCATGGCCTATGTACTGGAGTATGTAGACGAGGTGAGTGCTGAAGACGAGGTGTTTGAAAGCCATGGCTTAAAAGTCATAGTGGACGCAAACAGCCTAGACTTTATTGATGGTACTGAGCTGGATTTCGTGCGCGAAGGAGTTAACGAGGGGTTTAAGTTTAATAACCCTAACGTGCGTGGCGAATGCGGCTGTGGCGAAAGCTTTAGTGTCTGATATGGCAAAGCCGACGAGCAATTTTTTCAGCCTGTTAGAGCTGCCGCTAGACTTTACAGTCGACTTGGCTCTGTTGAGTCATAATTACCGTGAAGCGGCTAAGGCAGTGCACCCTGACCGTTATGCGTCGGCTTCAGACCAAGATAAGCGATTGGCAGTGCAGCGCTCGGCAGAGTTAAACCAAGCCTATGAAACGCTAAAATCCACTACCCGGCGTGCGCTGTATCTACTAAATCTACAAGAGCCTATGGACGAAGAGGCTACAGTGCAGGACACTGAGTTCTTTATGCAGCAGATTCAATGGCGTGAAGAACTGGAAGACTTATCGGACAGCGAAGACATTGCCGCTCTTGAAGTGTTTAAAAAGCGCCTGCGTCAGCTTCGTGGTGAGCTAGACATAGAGTTTGCGGCTGTCTGGCAAGATGGTAGCCAGCGTGAGCTGGCAGAGCGCCTAGTGCGCCGAATGCAATTTTTAGACAAGGTGCTCTACGAAGTACGTCAACTGGAAGAGCGCCTAGACGATTAACCCAGCGCTTATTTTTTGGCGCGTTCATGAAAAAGAATACTATGGCCTTAGTGCAGATTGTCGAACCCAACACGCCAGTAGATAAGAGTCAGCCTCGTCTAGCTGTAGGTATAGATTTGGGGACGACAAACTCTTTAGTGGCAAGTGTGCGTAATGACGTACCCGTACCTTTGGCAGATACGCAAGGGCGTTTTGCTTTAGCTTCCGCCGTGCGCTACTTAAAAGATAATACCGTCAGTGTTGGTCGTGATGCCAAGCAGTGCGCTAGCTGTGATCCCTATAACTGTATCTTATCGGTTAAACGTTTAATTGGACGGGGTTTAGAGGATGTGCAGCAGTTAGGTGAACAGCTGCCGTACCGTTTTCAAGATGGCGACTCACAGATGCCCCTAATTGAGACAGTACAAGGCTGCAAAAGCCCCGTTGAAGTCTCTGCGGAAATTTTAAAGGTATTGCGTCAGCGTGCTGAGCAAGTCTTGGGTGGTGATTTATTTGGTGCGGTGATTACCGTACCTGCCTACTTTGATGATGCTCAGCGTCAAGCAACCAAAGATGCGGCCCGTTTGGCTGGTATCAACGTCTTGCGATTACTCAATGAACCCACTGCAGCTGCAGTAGCCTATGGTTTAGACAAGCAGGCTGAAGGCGTGATCGTGGTGTATGACTTGGGTGGCGGAACTTTTGATGTGTCGATACTACGCCTGACCCGTGGAGTGTTTGAGGTCTTAGCAACCGGTGGTGATAGTGCGTTAGGTGGCGATGATTTTGACCATGCCATTGCGAATTGGATAGTTCAGCAGGCGGGTGTTTCATCTGATTTAGAGCCCGGTGAGCAGCGCCGTTTAATGCGCTTGGCGTGCGATGTAAAAGAAGCGTTATCCAGTGCCGAGTCTACGCTTGTACAGTATAAAGCCTGGCAGGCTGAGCTCAGTCGTGCGGACTTTGAACAACTTATCACACCCCTGGTCGCACGTAGCTTAAAAGCCTGTCGTCGTGCCCTGCGTGATTCTGACGTTGAGTTGGAGGAAATAGCTGCTGTGGTCATGGTTGGTGGCTCAACGCGAGTACCCTATGTGCGAGAGCAGGTGGCACATATGTTTGCGCGCGAACCACTGGCTGATATCGATCCCGACAAGGTGGTGGCTTTGGGTGCAGCTTTGCAGGCAGATGTATTAGCGGGCAATCAGGCAGACAGTGATAATTTGTTGTTGCTGGATGTGATTCCTCTGTCATTGGGCTTAGAAACTATGGGCGACTTGGTTGAAAAAATAGTCCCACGCAACACCACTATTCCAGTAACTCGTACACAGGACTTTACTACGGCCCGTGATGGGCAAACAGCCATTGCTCTGCATATCGTGCAAGGTGAGCGCGAGTTGGCGAGTGCGAGTCGTTCGCTTGCGCGTTTTGAATTACGCGGCATTCCACCGATGGTTGCTGGTGCCGCCAAGGTGCGCGTCAGTTTCCAAGTGGATGCGGATGGCTTGCTCAGTGTTACTGCCACTGAAACTCGCTCTGGCGTAGAGGCGCGTGTAGAAATTAAGCCTTCGTACGGGCTCAGTGAGGATGCGATTAGTCGCATGCTGGAAGAGTCTATTGAAAATGCTGAGCAGGACCGTAAGGCGCGCGGTTTGCGCGAACAGCAGGTTAATGCACAGCGCTTGCTGGAAACAGTGCGCGCAGCGTTGCAATCCGATGGCAACCTGCTTAACGAGCAAGAACGCGCACTGATAGATGAGCAACTTGAGAAGCTTGAGCAAGCACAGCAGGGTGATGAAATAGGTGCTATTGCGCGTCAAATTCAGCAGCTTAATGCGGCTACCCATGAATTTGCTTCAAGACGTATGGACGCCACAGTAAAACGCGCCTTTGCTGGGCGTCAATTAGAAGAAGTATAGGAGCGTTTATGTCACAGATAGTTTTTTTACCCCATGCCGAGCTATGTCCGGATGGGGCGGTCGTTGAGGCGCAGCCTGGCGAAACCATTTTAGAGGTAGCTAAGCGCAACGGTATCGAAATAGAACACGCTTGCGAGATGTCCTGCGCCTGTACTACCTGTCACGTGATTGTGCGCGAAGGCTTTGATTCGTTGCCGGAGTCCGATGAACTAGAGGATGACATGTTAGATAAAGCCTGGGGCTTAGAGCATGAGTCACGGCTGTCATGTCAGGCAGTAGTGCAGGACGAAGATTTAACGGTAGAAATTCCTAAGTACACCATTAATCAGGTGTCTGAACGTCAATAGAGGATTGTCTATGAAATGGATTGATGTGTTAGATATTGCGATTGAATTAAGTGAAAAACACACAGATGTAGATCCGCGCTATATCAATTTTGTGAATTTGCATCGTTTGGTGACTGAGCTGGAAGGCTTTGATGATGATCCCCAGCGTAGTGGTGAAAAGGTGTTGGAGGCGATTCAGGCAGCCTGGATTGAAGAGTTAGATTAAATACCAACAACAAAAAAGCGGAGTTTTAACTCCGCTTTTTTTATGGCTGCTAAAACGCTTAGCTGCTCATTTGTTTTTCTTTAATTTCTGCTAGTGTTTTGCAGTCGATGCACAGCGTAGCGGTAGGGCGGGCTTCGAGGCGGCGCAGACCAATTTCGACACCGCAGGCATCACACCAGCCGTAGTCTTCGTCTTCGATTAGCTGTAGCGTTTCGTCAATTTTTTTAATCAGCTTACGCTCGCGGTCGCGCGTTCTTAGCTCTATGCTAAATTCTTCTTCTTGACTGGCGCGGTCGGCTGGGTCGGGAAAGTTAGCCGCCTCGTCTTTCATATAGTTAACAGTACGATCGACTTCCTCGCGCAGCTCTTGTTTCCAAGTGTTGAGGATATTAACGAAGTGAGCGCGCATTTTTTCGCTCATGTACTCTTCGCCCTTAGTTTCTTTGTAGGGAACAAAGGCGCGAGTCAATAGGCTTTGATTGTCATTTTTCTTAGGCATCTTAGCTGCCTCCTACATACTAAAAAACATCTTGCAGATTGTTCTGCTTATATTAATCGAGCGAACTTACCAGAAACAAGGAAAGGTTGCTAGATTAACTGGTTAGTAATCTATGTTGCTTAACAGTTTAGGGCATAAAAACTCGGTTTTAGAGGTTCAGTGACCTACGCGTTCATGTTTATCGGACTTGATTGCGTTTGCGCTTAGGCAGCACATCCTTAAGCTTATTACGCATATCACGGATGGATTGTTCAGTGGTTGCCCAGTCAATACAAGCATCAGTAATGGATACGCCGTACTTAAGCTGGTCAAGATCCTCGCAAATGCTTTGGTTGCCCCAGCCTAGGTGGCTTTCAATCATAAGGCTGGAAATGGATTCATTGCCATCAATAATTTGGTTGGTTATATTTTCCATGATCAACGGCTGCAAACTTGGGTCTTTGTTGGAGTTGGCATGGCTGCAATCGATCATCAAGTTGGGGCTTATTTTGCCTTTTTTCAACTCTTGCTCGCACACAGCTACACTGACTGAATCGTAGTTCGGCTTGCCATTACCGCCGCGCAACACAATATGCCCATAGGTGTTGCCTTTGGTGGTCACAATAGAAACGGAACCATGCTGGTCGATACCTAAGAAGCGATGCGGGCTGGACACTGATTGCAGTGCGTTAATGGCTACAGTTAAACCGCCATCTGTGCCGTTTTTAAAGCCAACAGCTGAGGAGAGGCCTGAGGCCATTTCGCGGTGGGTCTGTGACTCAGTGGTGCGCGCACCAATGGCGGACCAACTGATGAGGTCTTGCATGTACTGAGGAGAGATGGGATCCAGCGCTTCGGTAGCCGTGGGTAAGCCTTTTTCAGCCAAATCCAGTAATAGCTTGCGACCGATATGCAGACCGTCTTCGATCTTAAAGCTGTCATTCAGGTAGGGATCGTTAATTAAGCCTTTCCAACCCACCGTAGTGCGGGGTTTTTCAAAGTAGACGCGCATAATTAAGAAAAGCGTGTCGGATACTTCTTCGGCTAATGCCTTTAAGCGATCGGCGTATTCATGGGCGGCTTTCAAATCATGGATAGAGCAAGGACCTATAACAATAAATAGGCGGTGATCCTTGCCATCAAGAATATCGCGTACAACCTGGCGACCATGGCTAACAGTATTTTGTGCTGTTGCGGTTAATGGAAGCTTGGCTTTAATCTGCTCTGGGGTAATTAAGGGAACATTGGATTCAATGTTTAGGTTATCTATAGGTAAATCGGCCATGCAGTTGCTCGTTTAAAGTATATAAGTGATTAGATCAGCGCTTGGTTTGAAGATAAAACAACATGTAACTAAGTGCCATAGCTTGCTAATCGGCTAAAAGAATACATTTTAGCATAAATTAGCAAAATAACCTGCTGTATACCCTTAAGGAGGATATAAAGGCGGCAGAGTGGCGCTATCTGCGGTGGTGTTGAGGCGGTTAAGTTCCGAGAAAGCCTGCCACAGATTTTTGCCGTGCCATTGCTGCTCGGTTTCCGTGTAAAGCACGGAATTAAGCTCGGTTAGGGCTGTGTGAAAGGGGTTGGAAATTTTAGCGGCTGCATTGGGGGTGAATTCGGTATGGCGTGCCAGTGCATCAAGGGCGCTGCGTGCTGAAATGGGGTCGTTGTTTTTGCAAGCACGCTTAAGGTTTTCAATCAGGCGAGCATGGTTAGCACTCGAGTAGCTAATAATGGCCGGTTGACGTCTGGCATGACGCCACAGCCAGAAAAACAGCAGGCTAGTTAAAGCCAATACAGCGCAGAGTATTTGCCAAAGAATTAAGTCTTTATACAAATAGAAAATATCAGTGAGATTGGTTTCTTGTTTTTGGGGTTTGATTTGCACGAAATGGGCAGGCAACTCAGCATATTCGAGTTGATTGCTCAGGGTATTCCACCAGGGCAGTCGAATTGCTGCAATTTCAAAATGACCGCTGCTCTGGCCCAGTAAAGCCAATTGCTCATGGTGGATGCTGGTGATGCCTTGTTCGCTGGTGACTTGTTGTTTTTGAATAGGGTTAGCGTAGGTATGAAAATTGTCTTGCTGCTGGGGTAGTAGCGCAGGAACATTGGAGCTGGGTTGACCGAGGATACGCATAACCACTGTGCGTGTTAATGCTTGCTCAGGACTTAGCTCAGTGTGCTCAGGACTCCACTGTTGTTCGAGGTGCAGCGCCTGTGCAGGTAACCACGCAGCATCACTAGGGTACTGTGTTGGGGGTGGGAGAACCTGTAAAGGTATCTGTGCTGAGTACACCTCTATTTGCTGACCCGGAAGGTTGCTGGGGGGTTCTAAAGAGCTTGGGTCGTGACCGGTGAGTGTGGCGGAAAACTCCAGTGCAGGAATAATCAGCTCACCGGTTTTTTGTGGAAAGATGGCATAGCGTATTTCGATAACACCATGACGCACACCGTTAATATATTGTTCAAAACTGCGTGGCTTACCTAAAGGCTCTACCCGTGCATCGGGCATGCTTAGGGTGCTCAGCTGACCGCTAGCATATAGAGGAATGGAGTGATAAATCCTTAAGGTTAAAATCACCTGTGCTTGCAAGTAGACCTGTTCAGTATCAACCTGAGCGTCCATGTATACCGGCTCTAGGGCGAGGGTTGTGGGCGCAAGAAAGCTTTTTACTTGGATGTTAATTGGGTTGCTTGAGTATTTGCCTAGCGTGATGGGTGGTATTTGCAATTCGCCGGTAGTTTTTGGCAGTAACTTAAATATCCATTGTTGTACCGGTTCGGCACCGTTTTTAACTAGGGTGTTGCGCTGACTAGAAAGCAGCTCGAAATTTTGTTTTAGCGTGCTGATGTCGGGTTCGACGAAGTAGCTTAAATCATCCAACTCTAAGAGTAACTCTAAGCTTTCACCTAAAAATAACTGCTGACGATCGGTTTGTGCGCTGAAGGTAAAAGCCAGCGCATAAGAGCCTAGTAACCATTGGCTGATAAATAATAGGGTGAGTAGGAAAATACGCATTATGGGCTGCCTGTGCCGTACTGCTCGTGCCAGAATTTACGTCGTAACAACTCACTTGGGTTGTCAGGGATCTGGTTAAGCCAGGTTTCAATATCGATACTGTCTGTCACATGAGCATGCTCTGAAACATCGCTGGTGCTTGCTTGTTCTGCCAGACCCAGCTGTGCACTGATGGTCAGCCGTTGCTGCTCTTCGGTTTGGGATTCGGGTTCAGTTTCTTCTTCGTGCTCTGTAGTTTGCCCTGCAAAGAGTGCTTGTGCTAGACGTAGGTTGTGTTGGGCTGGACTTAGTTCAGGTTCCAAGCTTAACGCGTGTTCATAAGCAAGAATGGCGTGTTCATATTTTCCCAGCTGCATATAAGCATTGGCTTTGTTGTAGTGAGCCATAGCGTCATTGAGTTGATTAAAGTATTCAATGGCTAATGGGTAATCTTGCGCATGGTAGGCAGCGATACCTTGCCACATAGGGTCATCAAGCTCGTTTAAGGCTTGTCTGGGGTCTACTAAAACCAGCTCCAGTGGGTTGTGCGTGGCGCTAAAGGGTAGCTGCCAGGCGTAACTAGGCTGCGGCATCACCAAGTAAAAGCAGAGCAAACTTAATAGCCAGCCGCGACGCGCCAAGGGTGCCAGCAGCAGAATTAAGGGCAATACAAACCAAAAGCCTTGATTATCCTGTGTAGCGGTATTGCTGTGCGTGGGTAGACGGTGATTATTCGCAGTTAGCTTGAGGTGCTCAGTATCCTGGCTGTCGTGGGTTAAACGAGCATAGCGGAAACCGGATTTCTGGCTGAATTTTTTCAACACTAACTCATTGAGTTGGCTGATTAATACGTTGCCTTGATTGTCAGTAAGTAAGCGCCCGGTCTGCTCGTCGGTGATAGGGGCGCCTTG
>LFTS01000285.1:10804-11656 GCA_001513435.1 Gammaproteobacteria bacterium DTU040 | reverse complement strand
GGCATCAATGAAGGGCTGAGCGCAAATAACAGGTTCTCTATGGCTTGCTTGTCAGAGCTGAGCGGCACTAGAGTGTGAGCAGAACCGGCATATACAACGATAGCTAAATTGGCTTGCTTATGCTGGCTGATCAGCTGCATGGCTTTGTGTTGAATGCGCTGTAAACGGCTGGGCGCGATATCTGTAGCCAGACTGTCTGGGGTGAGCTGTATCACCAATACTAAGGGTTCTATTTGTGTACCGCTTATTTGCTCGTGCTGCACGTTCCAGTGGGGTTGGCTCAAGGCTAACCCCAAACATAGGCTAGCCAATCCAAGCAATAATGTAGGCCAACGACGGCTGTCGTGTTTAACCTGACTGAGTAAAACACTGTGAAATGCTTGGGGTAATATCTGCTCCCATTGCTGTACACGCCGGCTAGAACGCTGCACTAAATACATCAACAACCAAAGTGCTGGAATGAGCAACAAGGCATAGGGTTGGTTAAAGACGGGCCAGAGTTTATCCAAGAAGCCTCCTTTTTAATTGCAGCGTATTGTAAAGGAAGCGAATAAAACTCAGCAAAGCAAGGATTAAGACTAAAAATACAGTGCCAGTTAATGGCCAGGGATACAGCTCCTGGATTCGATAACTCTGTGTGGGATGAGCGCTGGGTTCAATGTGTTCAAAATAGGTCAGCAGCTCAGGCAGCTGTTCTAGGCGTTGCAGGCGGAAGTATTTACCCCGTGTCTGGACAGCGATACTTTGCAGTAAAGGCTCATCTAGATCGTGCTGAGCAGTGGTGCCTTGCTCATCAGCGGTAGCGCCAATGCCTATGGTGTAGATTTTTAAGCCCTGTTCAGCCGCTATCTT
>LFTS01000285.1:0-10792 GCA_001513435.1 Gammaproteobacteria bacterium DTU040 | reverse complement strand
GTTTTTTTATGGTCAAGCCAATAGCGTCACCAATAGCGGTGTGTTCTCCTGCCATACCGGGCTGCGCATCATTTAACCACTGGCTTAGCGTTATGTGGTCATGGGTTAGGGGGGATTGTAGGTAAGGCTGGCTGGCAAATAAAATTAGGCCTAGACGATCGCTGGGGCGCTGCTCAATCAGCTTGTATATAAAGGCTTTGACGAACTCAAGACGGGAAAGCGGTTCGGACGGTTCGCCGATGTCTTTAATGAGCATGGAATTAGAAATATCCACAGCCAAAAAAAGCGCTCGCCCATCAGTGGGTAATTGCGTATCCAAGTGATAGCTCTGTGGGCGCGCTGCTGCGCTGATGACCAAGAGCCAAATAGCCAATAAAGCCAAGGTTCTGCTTGTTTTGTAATAGTTGTACTTGTTTTGTTGTGCGGAAATTTTTTGTAGTTCAGCAAAAAAAGGAGTTTTTAATGCGCTTTGTTGCGGCATGGCGGGGGCTAGTTTTCGATAAAAAAACCAAGGTAAAGGTAGGCATAAGAATAACCACGGCCAAGCAAAGCTAAACATGTTTATTAATCCATATCTGTATGGCGCTGTATAAAGCATCTATTGCTTGTTCATCCAGACGGCACTCAGGTTGATAACTGCCTTCTGCTAGGATCATCCAGCGTGTTAGACCGGCGGCTGGACATCTGCTGTCGAGAAAGGCTAACCACTCGCGTCCTGTTAAGCGGTGACTGTCGTACTCTGGATAGCGCACCGAGCATAGACGCTTTAGTAGCTGGTTAATTTGTTGTAACCATGGGCCGGCTAATTCATCTGCGCTCGGGCGGGCAATATTGGCCAGTTCTAGCAAGGCTTGTTGGCGAAACTGTTCTGTGGTGGTTGATTGAGCTAAGGGCTTGGTGTGCTTGCGTGTGAGTATAATGATTCCAACGATTATGCACAGTGCCGCCACTACAAAGGCAAAGTTCAGCCAGCTCAACGAGTTACTGCTGATTGGCGGATAAAGCAAAGGCTGCATCTGGGCAAGAGTAGTCGTCATGGTGTTATTTCATCAGGCTGTTTAGCGTAGTTAGCTGTTGGGCAATGCTGGTAGCGGTGGTTAGCGGAAATAATGCAAGATTAGCTTGCTGAGCCAGCTTGCGCCATTGTTGGCGATACTGTTCGCCTAGCTGTTGCCACTGTTTACTAACGTTGGACTGATGTCCATTGATGGTCAGGAAGCGCGTGGCCTGTTGAAAGACCAGCCCTCTACTGTGGGGAAGTTGGTGTTCTAGAGGGTCAGAGATCGGCACTAAAATTAGATCAAAGCGCTGCGCTAAGGTTTGTATTAAAGCCGAGGTGTGAGAGCTGATATTGCGCTCATTGCAGATGATAATGATTAAGCTGCCGGGCTTTAAAATGGAGCGGCTGTAGATTAACGCCTGCTGTAAAGGGTTGTTTTCACTGCTAACTGAGGGATCAGTAAGCTTCTGATTGGCCTGAGCCAGTTGGCTAAGCAATTTAAGCACGCCGCGCTGATGGCGTTGGGGTCTTATTTCAGCATAGGGCGTTTCTGAAAAAACCAGTCCGCCGACTCGGTCGTGGTTGGCGTGTGCAGCCCAGGCGAACAAGCTGGCAATATAAGCAGCTTGGACGGATTTAAAGTTACCTTGACTGGCAAAGAACATCGCCGGGCTTTGCTCTACGATTAAAAATACGGGATGTTCTCTTTCTTCTTGAAAAACCTTGCTATGCGCTTCTCCTGTGCGTGCGGTTACTCGCCAGTCGATATTGCGTACATCGTCACCTGATTGATAAGCGCGCACTTGGTCAAACTCCATGCCGCGACCACGCAGACGAGAGTGATGCAGGCCAAGCAGTGAGCTTTTTGCTGCATTGCTGCACAGCAAACCAGAGGCGTGGAGTTGTTGCTGAGCATGGAGTAAATCACTCAATTGAATATGCGTGCGGCCTAGGCTATCCATAGTGTTAAGTTAAGAGACAGGTACAAGGTCGAGTATTTTTTGCAGTACGACATTGGCGTCAATGCCCGTGGCTTCGGCCTCAAAAGAGAGCATGATGCGATGCCTAAGCGCGTCAAACACAACGGCTTGCACATCATCAGGGCTAACAAAATCCCGGCTCGCCAACCATGCATGGGCGCGGGCGCAGCGATCGATAGCAATGGAACCTCGTGGGCTGCTGCCCAGTTGTATCCAGCGGGCTAGCTCAGGGTCGTACTTGGCAGGATTGCGGGTGGCGATGACCAATTGGGCTATATATTCTTCTACTGTGTCTGCCATATACAGATTAAGAATCTCTTGGCGCGCGGCTAGGATGGCCTCGATGCTCAGTTTTTCACTGGGTTGATTTTGGCCGTGCAAGGCGATGTGACGTGCTTGCTGTAAAATTTTGCGCTCCATGTGTACATCAGGAAAGCTGATTTTTACATGCATGAGAAAGCGGTCAAGCTGGGCTTCGGGTAAAGGGTAAGTGCCTTCTTGCTCAATAGGGTTTTGCGTGGCCATCACCAAGAAAAGCTCGGGTAATGGGTAGGTGTGATTGCCTACACTGACCTGACGTTCGGCCATGGCTTCAAGTAGAGCAGACTGGACTTTTGCCGGAGCGCGGTTGATTTCGTCGGCCAGCAGCAGGTTGTTAAAAACCGGACCTGGCTGGAAGCTAAAACTAGCATTTTGTGGGAGGTAAATATCTGTTCCGGTAATGTCTGCAGGCAGTAAGTCAGGGGTAAATTGGATGCGTTTGAAGTTGGCATCAATACCCAAGGCAAGATCCTTGATGGCTTTGGTTTTAGCCAGTCCGGGCGCGCCTTCAACCAATAAGTGACCATCTGCTAATAGAGCGATTAAAATTCGGTCAAGCAGCCTTTCTTGCCCTAAAATTTGCGTCGATAAATAATTGCGTAGTGTATGTACAGCTTCGCGATGGTTCATGGTAAACCTTATTTTTGATTGACTGATAGCAGTGTACTGTTAAGTGAATTAAAAGGTAAGAGGTGCGTATCAACAACTAAATCAAAACTCTGCTGGGCAACCAAAGCGCAATGGCTGCTGAGTGGCGGGATGATAAAAATCGAGCGTAGTGGCGTGTAGGCATAAGCGAGGGGCAGCGTTTAAGGCGTCGTTGTGTGCATAAAGAGGGTCGCCCAGGATCGGGTGGCCTAGGGCGTTAAGGTGTACGCGTAGTTGGTGTGAGCGGCCTGTGTGGGGGCTCAGTTCGACTCTGGTGTGCGATTCATGCGTGGACAGTTTGCGCCAGTAAGTGCGCGCCGTTTTGCCTTGCAGAAAGTCGAGCGTTTGTCTGGGCTTGTTAGGCGGGTCGTAACGCATGGGTAATTCGATTTGACCCTGTCGTGCAGCGAGTTGTCCCCAGCATAGAGCCGTATAAGTGCGCGCAACTAAGCGCTCACGAAACTGGCGCGAAAGTTCGCTATGGGCTGCTGCGTTACGGGCCAGCACCATTAGCCCGGTAGTTTCCCAGTCCAGACGGTGCACAATCAACGCATCGGGGTAGCCATTTTGGTTAAGTCGTTGAATCAGAGAGTCTTTATTGTTTTCTGCGCGTCCCGGCACCGATAATAATAAAGTGGGTTTATTCACCACGAGCAAGTCGTGATCTTGATAAACAATGCTAATCGAGCTTAAGGGCATAAATAAAGGAGCCTCAGCCTGCGCGGAGGCTCAATCAATACTGTTTCATTAGCGATCAGGCAGGGTTACGTTTAACTCCAAGATAGAACAATTACCCTGATTATCCAAGGCGATCTGAACTTGGTCGTTATCGATATTGACGTATTTACGAATCACTTCAACCAGTTCTCTTTGTAAGGCTGGCAAGTAATCCGGCTCATCGCGTTGCCCGCGTTCATGGGCAACAATGATTTGTAAGCGTTCTTTGGCAACTGAAGCGGTAGTGTTTTTTTTGCGTGAGCGGAAGAAATTAACGATGCTCATTCCTTACCTCCAAACATGCGTTGGAAGAAGCTTTTCTTTTGTACTTCTAAGAACCTGTGCGGTATATCTTTACCCAACAGGCGCTCAACGGCGTCGCTGTAGGCTTGGCCTGCATCACTTTCTTCATCTAGGATAACAGGCACACCTTGGTTTGATGCTTTAAGTACGGCTTGGGACTCGGGAATAACGCCGATCATTTTGATGGAAAGAATATCTTCCACATCGTTAACACTTAGCATCTCGCCTTTTTCAACGCGCTCAGCGCTGTAACGGGTGAGCAGCAAGTGTTCAGTAATAGGCTCGCGGCCGTCTTCAGCACGTTTTGATTTGCTGGACAGTAGACCAAGCATGCGATCAGAGTCGCGCACCGATGACACTTCAGGGTTGGTGACAACTATGGCTTCATCGGCGAGGTACATTGCCAAATGTGCGCCCTTTTCAATACCTGCGGGGGAGTCGCAAATAACATAGTCAAATTGTTCTGCGAGTTCGTTAATGACTTTTTCGACGCCCTCAAGCGTCAATGCGTCTTTATCGCGGGTTTGGCTGGCTGCAAGGATGTAGAGGTTTTCTAAACGTTTATCCTTGATCAGGGCTTGGTTAAGTGAAGCGTCACCATTAATCACGTTAACAAAATCATATACCACGCGACGTTCACAGCCCATTATTAAGTCTAGGTTGCGCAGGCCTACATCGAAGTCAACAATAACTGTTTTATGACCACGCAGAGCTAGACCGGTACCTATAGCTGCGCTGGTGGTAGTTTTACCAACGCCACCTTTACCCGAAGTTACAACAAGAATTTTAGCCAAAAGAGTCACCTTGAAATCGTGATAAGCAAAAGAGGTTAATAAGGGTTGATTTTACATTGCTTGAATGACCATTTGTTGGTCTTGTAAATAAATTTGTGAAGCAGCGCCCCAGGTTGGAATGCGTCGCAAATCCTCAGCTATTTTATACTGCCCTGCTATGGATACCAGCTCCGCACCTAATTGCTGGCAAAAAATTCGCGCCTGCTCATTGCCATTAACCCCTGCTAAGGCGCGACCCCGCAAAGGGCCATATACATGGATGTGCCCATCTGCTAAAAGTTCAGCGCCTGCACTAACTGCGGCTAAAACGATAAGGTCAGAGTTTTTGGCATAAATTTGCTGGCCGCTGCGTACCGGGCTATGAATAATTTTTGCTGGGAGTAATCCAGTAGGGGCGGCTGGCGCTTTTGGACTTGCGGCAGGTCGTTCTTTAGCCATGCTTGGTGGTAAAACAGGCAGGTTGATCGCTTGTGCTGCTTGTATATCATGCTCGCGCTCAGCACGAAGCGCCATGATGTGCAGCTGATGTTTTTTAAAAACGTTTAAAACAGCTGGTAAGTCTAGTGCAGTAGCTGGGTCTTGGCGTTTATCGATGGCTAAGATTATGGGTGTTTCATTAAAAAAGTTGGGTGCTTGTGCGATTCTATCAGTAAGCTGTTGGTCCAGTTGCTCCAGCTGATGGCTTATTAATTCGAGGGTAGTGAGGGTGACCATGCTGCCTTTGATTTGAAAAACAGGTGCATGCTCTAAGAAATCTGTTTGATCCATTTTAAATTAAAGTTCGTAAAGTTAAATATGTGCTTACTTATAACCATAAGCATGGCAGTCTGCAAATATTTCCGTAAACTATTTAGGTTTTTAGAATTGGGCGTGCATGAATGAAGGACAGAGGTAAGTTTAAATGGGTGTTTTTGCACCCAAAATATTGGCTGCTATGGCTTGTATTGGGAGTTTTTTGGCTCGTCATTCAACTGCCGTACTTTATTTTGCTGCGCTTAGGGCATGTGCTTGGGTTGCTGATGTATCGTTTTGCTCATGAGCGTCGCCACATAGCTCAACGCAACCTTGAGCTATGTTTTCCGCAGTGGACAGAGCAAGAGCGTACGCGGGTTTTAAAGGAAAATTTTATTTCTTCCGGAATCGCTTTTTTTGAAATGGGCATGAGCTGGTGGTGGTGTCAAAAACGCTTGGCCAAGCTGCTTGTCATTGATGGACTAGAGCATTTACAAGCGGCACAACAGCAGGGGCAGGGTGTTATTTTAATGGCTGCTCACTTTACTACGCTTGAGATTGGCGGGGCCTTGTTGGGGCAGCTGCATACGATTGATGGGATGTATCGAGCGCACAAAAACCTAGTATTTGATTACGTACAGCATCGCGGCCGTGAGCGACATAATAAAGATGCGGTAGCGATCGAGAGAGAGGATGTGCGTACTATGCTAAGACACTTACGCGCTGGGCGAGCCGTGTGGTATGCGCCGGATCAGGATTATGGTTTTAAGCAGAGTGTATTTGTGCCACTATTTGATGTGCCTGCTGCCACAGTAACTGCAACCAGTAAGTTTGCTCAGCTTGGCCGAGCTGTTGTCATCCCTATGAGTCAGACACGACTTGCCAATGGCAAGGGATACCAGATGAAAATTGAACCAGCTTGGCAGGACTTTCCAGGCGCAAGTGTTGAGGCTGATTGCTTGCGAATTAATCAGTGGCTTGAGCAGGTTATTCAAGCACAGCCTGAGCAGTATTTATGGGCACACAGGCGTTTTAAAACACGACCTAAGGGAGAGGCTAGATTATATTGAATCTAGTAGATGAACAGGCAGTTAGACCATCGGTTATCAACAGGCACACCTCTGACGTCACCGGCTTGATTTTGTCGGGTGGGGGTGCGCGCGCCGCCTATCAGGTAGGTGTGCTCAAAGCGGTTGCAGACTTAGTGCCGCAAAAGACAGAGAACCCTTTTCCAATTGTAGTCGGAACTTCAGCCGGTGCTATAAACGCTGTGAGCTTGGCTTGTGGTGCAATGGATTTTTCACAGGCTGTCGCACGGCTGCAGTATGTTTGGCAGAACTTTACTACGGACAAGGTGTATCGTTGCGACTGGCCTGGCGTGCTGAAACAGTCAAGTAAGTTTGTCTGGCAACATTTGTTTGGTTTCGGCCGAGATATTCCCGTAGCTTTGTTGGATAATTCGCCATTGCGCGGGTTGCTGTTGGAAGAGTTGGATTTCTCAGGCATTAATTTGGCGTTGGCTAGACGCAAGTTGTTGGCGGTCGCGGTAACAGCTTTTTCTTATCGCACAGCGCAAGCCACCACATTTTACCAAAGCCGTGCGCATATTGATGCATGGCAGCGTTTCCGTCGTGGTGGGCAGTCCGCTAAGCTGCAAATAGAGCATCTAATGGCCAGCGCTGCTATTCCATTGATCTTTCCACCCGTACGACTCGAGCAAGAATTCTACGGTGACGGTGCGGTTCGACAAGCAGCACCCATTAGCCCAGCGCTACATTTGGGCGCTAATAAGGTATTAATTATTGGTGTGAATAGCCTCAATAATAGAACAGAGCAGCAGTTGCAGTTACGACAACCTAGTCTTGCGCAAATAGGTTCACACCTTCTTAACAGTACCTTTTCGGATAACTTGGAAACGGATTTAGAACTCTTGCAGCGTTTAAATCATTTGGGAGCCATGCTAACGCCTGAGCAGCGCGCCTTAGAGCATGGTTTGTCCCCGGTAGAGGCGTTAGTGATTACACCCAGCAAAGTAATAGATGAAGTTGCTGTACGCCACAGAAACCAGCTGCCATCGTCATTGCGTGTGTTTTTAAAGGGTTCAGGTGCAACACGTGCGGCAGGCGGTGGTGTGCTGAGTTATTTGCTGTTTGAGCGCGATTATTGTAATGAACTCATTGAGCTTGGCTACCAAGATGCTATGAGCAAAAAAACGCAACTTATGAGTTTTTTATCACTCGACGAACACTAAAAAGCCACGCAATTGAGCGTGGCTTTGATTGAGCAGCTACAACTGGATTAACGCTCGTTGCAGGCGAAGGCGGTCAAGGTGAAGGTGGGGATACCTATATCTTGCAGTAGCTCTGAGCCTTGCAGCTCAGGTAGATCAACAATGCCAGCTACTTCATAAACGTTTGCGCCCATTTTACGAATCAGGCGTGCAGCAGCTAAAAAAGTAGCGCCGCTAGCAATAATATCGTCGAGCAGCAACACCTTGTCACCTTCATGCAGGCTGTCTGCATGTACTTCCAGGACGGATTGCTCGTAGTTGGTGTCGTAAGGCTCGCTGAGTACATCTGCAGGCAGTTTTCCTTGCTTCCTAAACAGGATTAAGGGTTTGTTTAGCTCATAGGCAACAACAGCACCCAGCAAAAAACCACGTGCTTCAATCGCGCCAACATGGGTGAAATCACTTTCTACGTAACGCTGTACTAAGCTATCAATGACCATGCGTGTGGCGCGTGGAGATTGAAAAACAGGGGTTATGTCACGAAAGATATTGCCTGGTTTGGGGAAGTCAGGAATGGGTCGAATAAGTGATTTAATAGTGAATTCATCAAAAATCATAGCCGGCTCCAAAGAGGGTGGTATACACAGGTTTAAAGCATAGTTTAATAATACGTATTGCTGCGCTGCAGAATGTATTGAGGCAATGGGTACTCACTGGTTTGGCTTACTACAAACTATTCGTCGATAGTTCCGCCCGCTAAAGCACAGAGTTCAATAAGGTTCAGAATGTGGATTTCCTTGCCCTCGGCCGACAGCAGGCTACTTTGCTGAAAGCGAGTGAATACGCGCGATACGGTTTCAACTGCTAAGCCCAAGTAGTTACCCATTTCGTTACGCGACATGGCTAGACGAAATTGATAGGGCGAATAACCGCGTGAACGAAAACGTGCAGACAGGTTGACTAAGAAAGTGGCGATCCGCTCATCGGCTGTTTTTTTGGAGAGCAGCAGCATCATTTGTTGGTCGTCACGAATTTCACGGCTCATGATGCGCATCAACTGGCGACGAAGCTGTGGGAGTGAGGCACTTAAGTCATCGAGACGGTCAAAAGGAATCTCACAAATAGAGGTGGTTTCTAAGGCTATGGCAGATACGGGATAGTTATCTGTGTCCATGCCGGACAGACCTACAAATTCGCTAGGCAAATGAAAACCGGTAATTTGCTCTTCACCACAATCCGTGATGCTGAACGTTTTTAAACTGCCAGAGCGCACTGCGTACACTGAGTTAAAAGTGTCACCTTGACGGAATAAAAACTCACCTTTTTTTAAAGGTCTGCTTCTTTTCACTATTTCGTCAAGGGCGTTTAGATCGTTGAGATCCATTGAGAGGGGTAAGCAAAGCATTGCTAAGCTACAATCTTTGCAGTGTGCTTGATGTGTACTGCGAACGCTACTCATTTCAGCCATTCCATGATTCCTAAGCTAAAAAAATCGATGCCTACGCATCAAAATTACCTTAGCCACATTAAAGCTATCAGTCAGTTAAATATACAAGCTTACTATCTAGCATTTTGTTGTTGTTGTCTATGCCACAGTTAATGAATGCTTAATATAGGCAGGATAAGTGAGAGTTTTCAAGCAGGTAAATGGATAGGTGCGAACATGGATTCTGGAACCTAAACAATCTAAGCTCAAAGCTGCGCAACGAGGCAAGGAATTATTTGATTCGGGTATAGAGCGCGTGGTTTGGTATAGCGGAGGAATGTGAGCGGTCAAATAGTTGGCACACGGCGTCAACAAGAAAGTAACCGTCGCGGGTCATTTTGATTTGGCTTTCATTTAGGCAGATCAAACCATCTTGATGCATAGCGGTAAGGTGGGGCAAAATGTTGCTAAAATAAGTAAAGAAATTGATATCAAATTTACTTTCTAGCTCTGATATTGACAGCAAGTTCTGGTTGGTTAACACATGAATAATGTGGCGGCGAATGAGGTCATCTGTAGAGCAGAGCGTGCCTTGGGCAGCAGGTAGCTGTTTGTTGTTTAGGCTGGTCAAATAGTCCTCATAGTCTTTGCCGTTTTGGTAGTACAGCATCCCCATTTGACTGGTAGCTTCCATGCCAAAGCCCAAAATATCAAAGTCATCGTTGGTGGCGAAACCCTGTAAATTACAAGAAACCAAGCCAACTTCTTGTGCAGAGATAAGCTCGTCATCGGGCAAAACGAAGCAGTCCAAACCCACATAGTGATAACCCGCCTGATTCAGCTTTGTTATTGCAAGTTCGAGTAATTGCGGCAGAACCTTAATGCAGGCTGCTTGCTGGTGCTTGCTCAGGGTGATGCGTTCGGGCATTAAGGAAATTATTTGATCCAGTTCATGGTCAAATTCTTGCAGGTTTTGTTTGGGCAGGCCGTAAATCATGGCGATACTGATTGAGCCGTAATGCAGGGTGCGGGCTGCTTCGTAGATGGTTTGCAGCTTTTGAAAGTTATAGGGACCCGTATGCACATTAAGGTTGATGCGGTTAAAACCCATATCCCGAACCGCACCCATAGTGGCCCAGTTTACTTCGTAGGGATTGATGTTGATGCTGTAATTAAACAGGTTGTGGCATTCAATAACGAAGTATTGTTGCAGTTTGCGCAAGACTTGTTGCAGCTGCTCTGCGCTAAACTGGGTTGGACGTCCGGTAAAGTGTAAATGCTGTATCGGCATGTTGTTGTGAGACAGTCGCGCCAAAAGCTCAATTTCTTGTTGTAACGCTGTTAAATAGTTAACAGGTATGCTCGGGTCGCTGATGGTTTGCTGCGTAAAGTCTGGGAAGTGAACATAAATTGCTAGCTCGCGTTCTAGTTTGCTGCTCGTGCGTACTGCTGAAAAACGCTCAAAAGCACTAATGGCTTGAGTGAACTGTTTTTTGGTTGGGTACGAGTTATACAAGCCGCCGAAGGTTCGGTAGCTATGGTATAAACGAGAGTCCCAGCAAGCAGCTTCAACCATAAAATAAGCACCAGTTAGAGAAAAGGCTTGTTGGGCAAGTATAGGGAGAGCGCTATTTAAGCTTC